>CATXZX010000324.1 GCA_958404085.1 uncultured Prevotellaceae bacterium
CAGCAGCTTGTTGATGTCCGCGCACAGCGAAAGACGGTTGTATTCGTTGAGCGGTATCATGTAATTCACTCCCAGGCGCAGGTTGGTGGGCAGGAAGTATGTATCTTCGTCTCCGTACTTGATTTTTGTACCGATGTTGCTGATGTTCAGGCCGAGGCCTAACTGGCATTCGCGGCTACCCAGAATCACGTACTTGTTATAGTAGCATGAAATGTCGGCGGCAAAAGCGGAACCGGGAGACGAATCGTCGCTGTAATTGCCGCTGATGTCCGAATAAAGGTAGCGCAGTGCGACCGCAGCCGAGAAGTTTTCGCTCAGCATACGCGAGTAGGCCACATCGAAAGACATCTCGTAGGGCTTGATGGTCATGTTCGTACCGTCGGTTGTAGCCACTTCGCCCAACGAGAAGTAGCGCAGCGAGCCGCTTAAAGCCTGGTAGTCGCCCAGACGGATGTATCCGGCCAGGTAGCCGAGGGCGATGTCGTCGGTTATCTTCCGAAGCCACGGCGTGTAGTTGACTGCTAATCCGGCGCGGCTGATGGTGAACGGATATTTGGCCGGGTTCCATGCCTGCGAGTTTACGTCCGGATCGGTGGCGGCTCCGATGTCGCCGAGTCCTCCGGCTCGGGCGTCGGCACCGATGGTCTGCGAGATGACCGCTGTCGAGACCGGATTGAATTGTTCTTTCTGTGCCAGAATCGGAAGAGCGGCTCCTCCGGAAAGCATGCACAGCAAGTATTTTAGCACGCGATGTTTCATAGGGGTAATTGTATGTTGGTATGGATTAAAAACTCGAAAAAATATTTTTTATTGTCCCAGCACGATTATTTTATCGGTCAGGACAGCCGATTTGCCTCCGCCTTCTTCTACCTGTACACGGACAAAGTAGAGTCCGGCCGCGACACGTCCGCCGGCAGCGGTGTCCAGGTTCCATGTAGTGGAGTAGTAGCCGTTCGAAGTGACGTCGCGCAACGTATTGCTCCAGACGTGCCGTCCCATGGTGTCGTAGATGTCGATGTGGAAGCTGACATTGTTTTCAGGACGGTTGTATGCCATTTGGATGGTGGTCCGGGTACGGGCCGGGTTCGGCGTACATTTCAGTTCGGTAAGGGCAGGTTTCAGTCCTTTTTCCACCACGAAGTCGAGCGCGCGTGCCGACGAATTGTTGTTCATGTCCCATGCCCGGAACAACAGGGTGTGCTTGCCGTCGCTCAACGCGGGTATGCTGAATCCCACACGTCCCGAGACGTAGCTGCCGAAGTCGTTGGTGTAGTAGTTGTTCAGCACGTAGGATGTCGTTTCCTTGCCGTCGATGATGAGTTCCAGGTCGTGGCCGACTCCGTTCCCGCTGATGTTTATGCCGTCGTCGTCCGACAGCAGTGCGACGAAGTAGGGCGTATCATTCACCTTGCCTCCGTTCCTGAATTCGGGGTCGTTCAGGTAAATATAAATGGAGGGGCCGGCGCCGTCGGGGCTGAAGTTCGCGTCGGGGCCTGCCACGCAGAAATCTTCGTAGTGTCCCGAGGCCGTGTGCGTATGCTCCTTGTTGACGGCGTACAGGTTGATGAGGCCCGTTTGTTCCGTGTAAGTGATGTCTATCGGCAGTCGGAAGGTTATCCGGTACGTACCGTTTACGACCGAATCGTTCCCCTCGAATATCGTGACGGGGCGGTCGGTGTAG
Source organism: uncultured Prevotellaceae bacterium (assembly GCA_958404085.1). GTDB lineage: Bacteria > Bacteroidota > Bacteroidia > Bacteroidales > Bacteroidaceae > Alloprevotella. Next base: position 1,682 of record CATXZX010000324.1, read on the forward strand.
GTGAACAGCGTGTCGGCGTCACCCGGATTGTTGCGGCACGTTATCTTTTCCTTGATTCCTCTGACGGTCAGCGTCACGCTTCCGTCGAACGAGGTTATTTTTTCTCCGGCTTTCGTCTCGATGTGTCCTGTCACGGTCACGATGGAGCCTGCTTTCAGTTCTTTTTTGATTCCGTCGGACACGCTTCTTCCGTCGATGCTGTCTACCGTGACGCGGTGTAGCGGAAAGTTCAACGCCAGGGCCGGGTCGCCCATCAGCGCGTACTTCAGTTTGTTCAGCGAACTGTCATAAAGTCCGTCGATACCGCTCATCAGCGAGGCTTTGGTCAAGCGCATCGCGTCTCCCATCGTGTTTCTGTTTCCTTGTTCGTCGGTTCCCAGCACATATTTCATGAAGAGTTGGTTCAGATTGCGGTTGGGCGTGGCATAAACGGCCCGCGACGCGCTCATGAATGCAATGGCCGCTCCGCGTTCGCTCAGGACGGCTGTTTCGCCGATGGTCTCTTCCTGCATGTCGAAGGGGGTGATTTCGCACGAAGCCGTAACCCAAAGGGGAAGATTGTCGGAGGAAAAGTTTTCGAAGTCCGACAGAACGAGTACGCGTTCCGGCGAAATGGTGGCCGGGGCGCCGTGTCCGCTGTAATTCATTACCAGCGCGCCTTTGCCGACCTGCTCTTTGAGCGCTTTGGCTATTTGCGGATACGTATTGCCGGTAGGGGCGCTGGTCCGCTCGTAGGCATCCCAGTAAAAACGTTTCAGCACCAGGTCCGGATAGGTCCGTTCCAGTGCTGCCGTTACGGTCTCGGCATCGCCCATGTGTCCGTTGTTGTCGCCATCGTCGCCCATCATGCAAACCGTATTCTGCCAGGCGCCGGCGTACGTGTTCGCCATGTAGGCGAGAGTCTTGTCGACGATGATTTTGGCCTCGGCCTCCGTGCGTACCGGAAAGCGGCCGATGCCCAGGTCGATGCTGTTGCTCTCCATGCGGCTCGACTCGCCGTCGTCCAGAAAGCCCACGTAGTCATCCGTCACGTAGCTGTCCACTTCGTAGACGGAGTTTACCGATTCGTAGCAGAGCAGAAAATCGTCCGGATTGTATGCGCGCCAGGAGGGAGTGAGCATCCGGTTGTCCCATGCGGCATCGCCGAAGAAAAGCAGGTAGCGCGGCATGTCGGCTTCACTGCCGGCTCGGTCGTACAACATCTTCATGTAGCGGCGATAAGCCGTCATGTCGGGAGTTCCGGACGAGAACTCGTTGTATATTTCGTCGGCCCGCACCACTTTGACCCGCAGTTTGTCTTTGTCGGCATGGGCCTCGGCCAAGCGTTGTGCCTGTGCGGTCAGTTTGCCGCTCTTCGGTACAATGATGACCATGTCGTAGGGCTTGTCTTCGTGCAGGTTCTGATTGGCTACGGCCTCTACATAGTGCGGCGAGGGATAGGTGGCTTTGCTGTCGAAGGCGATATAACGTTGTGTGGCGTCGGCGACGGGTATTTTATAGGTGGAACCGGACAAAGTACCCCGGATTTCAGCGGTCGGCGAACCGGCATAACCGATGCGCCACACGCGGGTCTGTGCGTCGGCATGGCCCAG
>CATXZX010000325.1 GCA_958404085.1 uncultured Prevotellaceae bacterium
AAACGCTGAAATAGCCGAATCATACAGAAAAAGAGACGACGATATGGTCCGAATAGAAGATGCCAACAAGGCTGCAGTTGAAGCTATGGTCACATATCGGGACGAAGGTGAAATGGAAACGGTCGCCAAGGCGCAAGGGCTGCGCCGCGTCAGTCACAAAGAATAGCGATTACGACTCGCGAAAGGGTCTTATTTATGAAAAAGCTGCTGCTCAGTGTACTGCTTGGTATAAGCCTGGCGATATTGATTTCCCATTGCGGGATGAACTCAAGCGTATCTTCGCCGCACCGGCGTATGGGCGACGAACTGGAAATAGCCGAGCGGATGTTTTAAAATCGCAGCTCCAATACAACACTGCGGACTGCGCTGCAAATACACAGATTACCAATAGGGAGAAAAGTGAAAGGAGAGTCGGTGGGACCGGCGAATAACGGAATGGCAAGATACTGTAAGGAATGTGAAAACGAGATACCCGCAGGATACGACATATGCCCCACCTGCGGTGCGTTGGTCGACGGAACGGGCAATTATTACGATGAGGTAGACGACGAGGAAGGCATCGGCAACAAGAGGTTTGGCTTTAATCTGCGCAAACTCAAGCAGCAGCGCGAACGGCGTTCCGCTTATCAGGATGAAGATGTAACAGACGAAAAAGCCAGAGGCGGCCGCACGGACGATACGCAGTTACGGTCTGCGGGCGGCGATGGCGGCACTGTCGGTGTAGGCCAGTGGCTGATAACGCTGCTGCTGCTGTGTATCCCTTTGGTAAACATAGTCCTGATTATCAAGTGGGCGGTCGACAAGACTACGTTGCCCAGCAAGAAAAATTTTGCGAGAGCGCAGCTCGTGATGATTGTTTTGAGTATGATGCTATCCATACTGTTCATGGCCATAATGGGCAGCGTTGTGGCCTCTGCGCTGAAGGGCTTGCTCGGGAGCGCTGACGGTTCGCTTGCCGGCCTCTTTAGCGGCACATCACGGGGAGAAGAACTCACGGCCCCATCCAGCACTATGGAAGACCTCTTCAACACCGGCGAGGAACAGACGCCAACTGATATAGTGAACGGAGATTCCAGCACAGCCCCCAATGCTCTGGGTCAGTCAGAGACCGTGTCGGGAGCTCAGCAGGGCGGCGATGTGGAATACGGCGATGGAGTGACCCTCAACGGCAACGTATCCATTGGCAACGGCGACCAGTATTCGGCCGGCGAAGGCAGCCATAATGCAGGCACATCGTCCAATATCAATCCCGCTGCTACGCAGAGCGTCGGATACGATGAAGTAATACAAAAACTCACGGATACAGGGGTATCCGTGATGCAGCCCATAGATTCTAACCTTCAGGCGTCTACCGGCGTGGCGGTCAGGATGACTGTTAACAACCAGATGTACTTTGTGTTCGGAATGAAGATTCAGAACAAGGGCGCGGAGCCCATTACCCCCTCTACCGCCCTGTTCGTCAATGCTACCCAAAACGGTACATCGCTCGTCATGGACAACTCGGTGCTCAAGAGCGAAGACGCGAATGCCGTTTCGACGGCTATACCCGCAGGCAGCGAGGCCACCGTTTTCTACAGCTTTGTGGTTTCAAGCCCGGATGCAGATATACAGGTCAGCGTTGAGAGCTGGGACTTCGACAGCAAGGTCATCATCCAAAACTATCCCCGCTGATGTGACGTCCTTACAGGGAGGCGAGGTGATTTGATTGGACAAAAAGAAACTTGAAGAGATGAACGCTTCCTGCACGGACAGGACAGAAACGGAGCAGGAGCTCCAGACCGCCTTCACAGAGCACATCATGCTCTCCGGCACGGTAATTGGAACCAGGGAAGACCGGGTTTCCGGAGCCCTGTTCGCCCGGGTACGGTATAAGGACAAGATGGTATCCATACCGGCGTCCGAGTTATCCCTATATGCACTCACGCTGCGCGACAGTGAGCGTTCGAATTTTGAAAGAGGTCTCGCTCGCCGATGTGCGGGCGCCGATGTGGATTTTTATGTGACCTATGTGGACGATGATACGGGCGAGGTATTTGGGAGCAGGGCTGCAGCTTTGAAAACCAACATTTACCGCTATTACCTCGGCATAGGCGCCACGGGCGGATATGTGGAGGAGAAGGACCGTGTCAGGCCGGGGCTGACGATAGACGGAAAGGTGCTTGTGGTAAATGCAAAATCCCTGGTTCTCGAAATCCGGGGTGCAGACGTGCTTATCCCTGCGCGGGAGCTTATGTACATACGGCATCCTACCATATACGAGTTCTTCCAGCCGGGACAGCGACTCAATGCGGTCATAACCAACGTCATTTGCGACACGAGCCCTGAGCACGTTATGGTCGTTGCCAGCGTGAAAGCGGCGACCCCCAACCCCAAACGGTATAAGATTCGGGATTATACCCCCGGCGATATGGTGTCGGGGCGCGTATTGAAAGTCGGAGCCCGAATGGTCTTCGCACTCATAGACAAGGACGTTGATGTGGCATGTCCCATCCCAGTGGGCGTAGAGCCGCTGGCGGTGGGTGATGCTATCGTCCTGCGTATAAGCGAAGTGAACGAATCCCAGCTTCGCATATATGGCGACATACTTAAACGGGATAATGCGTTTATCCGCCTCTGATTCCGATAACGAAAGTCGAGTGCGGCACATCGCAAGACCCAAATGCCGCATTCAACTCCTTTTATGAGAGAAGCACGGCTTCTCTTTTTTTTATACACGCGACACACAAAGAACAATACAGACAGAGAAAGGAAATCTTATGAATTACTTAAAACGCGCATTTGCAATTTTCCTTGCACTCGCTCTGTGTACGAGCAGTCTTGCTATAGCCTTCGCCGCAACTACTGCCGTACCCGTTACCTTCAATCGCAGCACCGTAATGGGCGAAAAGTGCCATGAGCGTATAGTGACCGTAGAGGCTACAGGGTCATGGTCGGGTATATCAGCTCAGTTCGAGAATGGCAAAGACGGGCTGGTAACGCTACTGGAAAGGACGCCTGAAGAAGCCAACCTTATCATAATCCCAAAGACCGAGGGACTTACATTCAACAAGGAAAAAGGTGTTCTGGAGTACGCTTTAGACGAGGGGCGCTTTACTCTGGACGACGACAGGGATATATTCCGCTCTTCCTACAGCTATTCAGTGCGATTCGATTGTGCGGCAGGAAAGATTGACGGCAATGGACTAACCATCAATTACGGGGCCCTGTCGGCCACCATAGGCGATGCGGCAGAGGTTATTCCCAATACTGTTGCGGCGAACGGCTCCATATCC
>CATXZX010000326.1 GCA_958404085.1 uncultured Prevotellaceae bacterium
TGAACTCTAATTCCAAATATGGAAAATTTGTTGTTTGATACGGCAATAGAAGACCGTAGTAATCCGTCTGCCGAACCCGCTTACAAGGTACCGAATCTGGAAAAAGGCCTTGCCGTACTCGATTATCTTTCGGAGCGTTTCTGTGGCGCTACCTTGCAGCGTATAAAGACCGATCTGGACTTGTCGCAGACTACTGCCTATCGCATTCTGAATACCCTGGTTCGGCTCGATTATCTGGGGTATGACGACCAGACAAAGCGTTATCGCCTGTCGCGTAAGATACTGACTATGGGCTATCGTACGTTGGGTGAACACAACCTTATGGAGTGTGTGTTGCCCCATCTGCGTACCTTGCGCGATGCTTCGCGCGAGACTGCCTGTTTCGGCGTGTTGGGTGACGAAAAAGGCATGTTCATCGAGCAGGCACAGAGTTTCCATACCTTCCGTTTTGTGCTGTCGCCCGGAAAGTCGTTCGAGTTGCATTGTTCAGCTCCCGGCAAGGCCATTATGGCTTATTTGCCCGAAACCGAGCGGGAGCGTTATCTGTCCATGATGCGTTTTGAGCGTTACAACGAGCGGACCATCATCACCCGCGAGGCTTACTTGGCCGAACTCGAACAGGTCCGTGCCCGTGGCTATGCCCTCGATAACGAAGAGGAGTTGACCGGAGTTATCTGTATAGGCGCTCCTGTGTTCGATTATCGGGGTTACCCTTGCGGTGCCATCTGGATTTCCGGTCCTAAAGACCGTCTTCCGGTCGATGCCATGCACCGGGCGGCTGTCTGTGTGTTGGACGAGGCTGCTTTGATTTCGGCCGAACTGGGTATGAGTGGGTCAACTGAGAAAAAATAAATACATGAAAGAAATAGAAAAATGAAACAAACCAAGCTGTACAGCCGCATTGCTGTGCTTTCGTTGTTTGCTGCAAATAACTTTTCGTTGCGGGCCGATGCGCCTTTTTTCCCAACCGGGCTGGCTGTGGCCTCATCGGGCGAATTGCTGATAACCCATAAAGGGAAAAAGAGCGTCGATATGTATGCACCTGCAGACTTTCGCTTGTTACGTTCCGTTTCTTTGTCGGACGAACCTACCGGGGTGGCAACCGGAAAAGACTATTATTATGTGACGACATTCGGACAGACCGGAAATCTCCAGGTCGTATCGTCCGCTACGGGCCGTGTCGAGGCTACGGTGCCTACCGGGAGTGGTGCTACTGCGCCGTTGCTTTCTCCCGACGGGCGCTATGTATATGTGTGCAACCGCTTTTCGGGTACTGTGTCCGAGGTCGATGTCAAAAGCCGTAAGGTAAATCGTACGGTACGGGTTTTGCGCGAACCGGTTCGTGCCTTGTTCAGCGCCGATGGCCGCTATTTGTTCGTGGCTAACTTCCTTCCCGACGGTAGGGCCGATGTAGAAACTGTTACGGCCCGTATTTCGGTTGTCGATGCACGTACGTTTCGTGTGGTCCGCAATATCTCGTTGGCAAACGGCAGCAATGCGTTGCGCGGTATTTGTCTGACTCCCGACGGGCGTTACCTCCTGGTGGTCCATAACTTAGGGCGTTTTACCGTGCCGACGTCGCAATTGCAACAGGGGTGGATGAATACCAGTGCGTTCAGTTTGATCGACGTAGCTTCTCAGAGTTACCTCGGTACCGTAGTTGTGGATGAGCCTGAGCGCGGCGCCGCCGGTGTGTGGGATATAGCTTGCGACGACAGCCATCTGTATGTCAACCATTCGGGAACCCACGAGGTGAGTGTCATCGATTATCCTGTCTTGATTCGTCGCTTCGAGCAGTATGAGGACAAGACGCGTCTGGATTTCGATTTGAATTTCCTTTACGGCATACGCAAGCGTATTCCGTTGCGGGGAAACGGTCCGCGCAACTTCGTGCTGAAAGATGGTAAATTGTATATACCGACTTATTTTTCGGATATTCTGAATGTACTCGACACCCGGACACTCACACTTGAGTGTGCCGAACTGAATCCTTCGCGCCATGAGACGGACGAAAATAAAGGTGAACGTTACTTCAACGACGCATCGCGCTGTTTTCAGAACTGGCAGTCCTGTAACGGCTGTCATCCCGGCGACGGGCGTACGGACGGCATGAACTGGGACCTGATGAATGACGGTGTGGGTAACCCGAAGAACTGCAAGAGCCTTCTCTTCAGCCACGTTACGCCGCCCAATATGATTTCGGGAATCCGTCAGGATGCCGAGCATGCGGTCAGGGCCGGTTTCCGCTTTATCCAGTTTTTCAATATCGCGGAGGATGAAGCTGTTTGTGTAGATGCCTATCTGAAATCGCTCCGCCCTGTACCGAGTCCTTATCTGGTGGACGGAAAATTGTCTTCGTTAGCTGAAGAAGGCAAAAAAGTGTTTGAGAAGGAAAAATGCGACGAATGTCACAGCGGACCTTACTATACCAATCTGAAAACTTATCGTATCGGTACCGATATCGAGTTTGAGAAGGGATGGGATACCCCTACCTTGTGCGAAGTGTGGCGGACGGCTCCCTATCTGTTCGATGGACGTGCCAAGACGATGGAAGAGGTATTTGAAGTGTACAAGCATGGTGTGCATTCCAAACTTTCCAAAAAAGAAATAAAGGCTTTGACTGAATATGTAAACTCTCTTTAATAAATATAGTAATGGGAAATAAAAGGAAATATGTACGTGTCGTTCCGGTAGTGGTGGCTGCTTGGCTGTGTACGGCTTTCATCTATCAGAGCGGGGCAAACCCCTTGGCGTGGAAACCGCAGATACCTTCGTCTGCACCGAAGGCCCCGAAAGCAAAACCGTTACCTTTGGTGTCGCGTTGGGTGAAAGCGGGCGAACAGGCTGAACCCCTCGTGGCCGATGTGCGCGATGTGAAGTATCTGGTGCTGACAACGTCGGGTGGGTCGGACGGAAGCGGTTATGACCATTCAGCCTGGGCCGGTGCCCGGCTGGTGGCGAAGGATGGAAGCAAAGTATGGCTGGACGAACTGCCTTATGTGTATGGCAAGGCCGGTTGGGATGCTCCGCGTAAGAACCGGAATGTGGCCGGACAACAAATCCGGATAGCCGGAAAGGAGATGGATCATACGATATTCTGTCATGCCGACGGAATACTTGTTTATGAGTTGGACGGGAAAAAATATGTTCGATTCGAGACGGAGGTAGGTATTGACGACGGTTCGCCTACGGGAAGTGTTTATTTCGGCGTTTCCGATGAAATTTCGGACGAGTGGGTTGAACGTATGCTTGGTGGCCGTATCAAGTC
>CATXZX010000327.1 GCA_958404085.1 uncultured Prevotellaceae bacterium
TTCTTTTGTCGTTTCGAAGGCTTCACGCTCCATGCGGGCCTTCTTTTGTAAAATAGCGGCCTGCTCTTTCGAAATAGCAGGCCCGTCGTCGGCGGCGGAGGCCTCCGTGCCGGTTGCGGCGGTATCTTTCGCCCCTCCGGCATGCAGCAGCTCGCTCACCTCGCGCACCGACTGAGCGATGGAGGTGATGACTCCGGCCGAATCGGCTGCCGCTTTTTTCTTGGCGCGCTCGTGGTCGGTGTAACGGATATGCCTGATGCCGGTGTATAGCACCTCACCTTCGGGCAGGTTCTTGGTTGTCGAACACGATACGGCCCATACGGCGGCGCTCAGCAGCAGGAGCAAACGGAACGGAAGGAGTCTGTCAGGGTGCATCAGGGTTGTTTTTTAGTTTCTTTTTGTTGCGGAAAATAAAGAGTTCGCCCAACTTGTCGGCTTTGCGGCGCAGTACCATACCGGCTCCCATCTCGGTCAGTTCGCCCTCGAGGGGGTCGGGCTTACTGTGGTCGTAGAACAGCCTGACGTACCGTGTGGCACTCTTGTCGAGGCGGTATTCCAGCGAAACGTTGTCGATGAAGCTCTCGTTCTGCTCTTGCGTGTCGCTGCCGGTCGATACCTTTCCGCCTATGATGACGCTTACGCGGTTACCCCAGAATCGTTTGGCAAAGCGGAACGAGTAGTCGGTGCGCGTGTCGCCGCTGGCTGTCGTCTCGTCCTCCATGTTGAAGGTGAGGTCGATGGTACGGAGCGCGTTTCCGGCTATGTTCTGGATTTCGCTCTGCAGGAAGGCGTTCAGCGCGTTGTTGGCCTTGAACGACGAGGTGTTGCCCTCCATCAGGTACATGCCCGTCGCAAGCATCGAGACGGCCAGTTTTCCCCGCTGCTCGCGCGACATGGCCGACAACTGGTTCTGCACGGTCTGGTCCTCGGGGGCTTCGAGCGTGAATTCCAGGCCCATCTGGTTGAGCGGCTTCGTGATGGATATGCCTACGTCGAAGGCCACCGAGCGCGACGCCTCGTTTTCTGTCACCGACGCCCTGATGCGTTCTTTGGCCACAATGTTCAGGGTCGGGTTGGCCACGTCGCCGGTAAATTCCACGTAACTGCCGTTTACCAGCTCGAAGGTCTTGAGCGGTATGACGGGCAGCGCGTATTTCATCTCGCCGTTGTTTACGGTGTAGCGTCCTGTCAGTCTCATCTCTCCCATGGGTGTGAAGCGCAGTGTCAGTTCGCCTCCGCCTTCCACGTCCACGTAGCTCTCCCCGTCTTCGCTCAGTTCGCACCGCGTGTGTGCGGCCGTACCTACATTGATGTTCAACGTGACGTCCAGACCCATAGGTATGGGACGCTCGCGCGTGGTCTGCAGCGTGTCGCCGAAGTCTACGAATTGCACGAGGTCATTCAGTTGGTCCTCGACGGAGAGCGGCGTGTCTTTAAGTATGTAGGTTACGTCCGTACGGTCCTGTATGTCGAGCATGCCGCGCACGATCAGGTTGTTGCTGGTGCCGCGGAGCGTTCCCCGGTAGTCGGCGAATACTTTTCCGAATACCATCGATTTGTCGGTCCGCCGAGTATTTATCAACTCGAAGTCTTCTGTGTTCATCGCCAGGTCCAGCCGTATGTTTTCCAACTGGCTGAAGTCGATATTGCCGCGTAGTTTGAGCGGCGATTTGCCTTTGGAGTAGAAATTGAAGTCTTCGAAGCGCAACCGGCTGTCTGTTATTTGCAAGGGCCGGTCCTCGAAGCGGAAGTTCAGGCCGTAGGGTAGCGAATAGAAGTATGCCGAGTCCAACCGCAGCGTTCCGTTGAGCAACGGTTGGGCCGCCGGTCCGCCGAGACTGAACGTTCCGTCTGCATATCCGGCCAGTCCGGTTATTTCTCCCATGAAACCGTTCAGCATGCTGAGGGGGAAACGGATCATTTCGAGGTCGGCCGTGAGCGTGCCCCCGTCGTCTTCGGCATACACGCCGTCTACGGTCATGATTTCGGTGCCGTTGCGCGCCAGTGTGGCGTTTACGTAGTGTCCTTTCTCGTCCTTCGGAAAATAAACCGCGTCCATGCCGATGTCGCCCAACGGCACTTCTTCGAATTTCATGCCTTGCACTTCGGTGTGGGCCACGGCCGAGAGTTTTCCGTCGTCCTCGGCCAGGTGAATGTCGCTCTCGAGGAATCCCGAGAGGGTAGGCATAAACGGAAACAGGTCGGTCAGTTCTTTCAGGTTGAGTTTGCTGATGCTGAATGTCAGGTCCTGGATGGTGTCTTCCGGGGCGGAATAGACGCGGAGGGCCGTTCCATCGTCGGCCAGCAGGTCGATGTTGGCCTTTACCGGCCTGCCGGGCCTCAGGTACACGTAGTTGCTGTCGTTTATCGTGAAGTTACGGAATGCGATGATGGAGTTGCGCGGAAAAACCGACAGACGGATGCCTCCTTCGGCCATGACATCGGCCCTCAGGCCTACACGCATTCCCTCGCGGCCGTTCTGGTCTTTGAAACGGAGTTCCAGTCCGGCGCCGTCAGCCAGCAGAAAACTTTCGACACGTGCCTTGAACAGGTGCGGATTGTACTTGGTCGTGTTGAGGATGTCCATGCTCGTATGCAGTCCCGCCGAATCCTGGAACATGCCCAGGCGGACGGTGTCAATCAGTATGTTTCCCGTATTCAGCGCATACAGGTGTCCGTCGCCGTTCAGGCCCCTGACGGGGTCGAGGCGGGCATCGAATGCAAAATCGTTCAGTGTGTATCCGCGGAACTTCAGCATGTTGCTTATCGGATTGTCCTTGCCCGATTTAATGTGGAGCGTCATGCGGGGCAGCAACTGCGTCAGTTTGGGTTGGTCGAGGTACTTTTGCCGTATCTGCTGCGCGACGGCCTCTGTCAGCCGGCCGGTCAGGCCGAGCAGGTCCTCGACGCTGTGTCCCGCAGCCATGTTCAGCGACAGGTCGCCGGCTGCAATGCGGGCCCGCAGCGTATCGGGGGCCGATGCAAAGCCGAACAGGAGGTCTTTGGCGGGATTGCGTTTCTTTTGCGTGCAGAAACAAATCTCCGAGAAAGCCCCTTCTATGCCGTAGTCGCTCAGTCTTTTGTCCGTATGGGCCTTACCGTCCAACGCGAGGGTCAGCCCGACGGAATCGCGTCCGTTCGTAAATTTCTGCAGGTCCAGGTGTTCCACCGTCGTGTGGAATGTAGTCTGTACGGTGCGGCGCGTAAATTGTGCGTCGATGGTGGCAAGGGCTTGCAGCAGTTCGTTCCTCGACTCCAGCCGC
>CATXZX010000328.1 GCA_958404085.1 uncultured Prevotellaceae bacterium
CGTGAGGACTTCCAGATAATTGGCTGACGAATGCTCCACAAGGATACGTGTTTTCTCCGTTGCCGCTTCCAATTCACAGACTTGCCGTTCGCCCAAACGGACACGTTCTCCGGCCGTCTGCCAGGCGACAAGGGCATTGTTGACCTCATTGCCGGCATCAAGCAACACTTGTTCAAAACGCTGTGCCGCCTCTTGCTGCCGGAGCCGAGCTACTTTCAGATCAGCGGTATTGGTCCCCTTGTTGAACAAGGGTGCCGTTAGTTGCGCTATGGCAGAAGAAAGCCACTGGCCGGGATTGAGTATTGCACCGCCACCGTTATTCGTCCAGCCTAATGCCCCCGAAAGAGTCAAGCTCGGATAAAAAGCCGCACGGGCCAGGTTGGTTGCATAAAAAGCCTGTGCCAGTCCGGCCTCAGCCTGACGGACATCGGGACGGTTTGCAAGAAGAAGAACAGGTAAGCCTATCGACACACTATCCGGAAAACATTGCCCGGCAAGCGTACTGCGACGAATGGTATGAGACGGCTCTTTCAGTAGAGTGTACCTCCCGTCCCTCATCGATGCAAACGCGCGTAATAAGTCCGCTCACCTGCGGACGAATTTCCACCACTTGCCATCCTTGCAGACGGGCGGTGTATTCCGAATTCAACGTACGGTTCTCCCTCTTTACAGTCAAGGTTCTGTAAACCTCGTGTTCCTGCTTTTCCGGCGACTTACTACAGCCATACACCATCAGGCCGACGGACAAGATTGCAAACATTTTCTTTTTCATATTTCCGGTATATTCTTATCATTTCGAGACGCAAATGTAGAAGAATACGGGAAACTATCCGTCTGCCACCGGAAATGTGGGGGCAAACATCCCCTTTTCGGTGGCGAACACAGTACGGGCATTTCCGTCGCTACCCGAAAAAGACGTATCTTTGCATCGTACAACAAGATATACAAACGGACATTACCCGCATAACGCCTTATGAGAAATGTTTCCCGCTACATCGACCTGGCTTTCTGCTTCCTTTTTCTGCCGTTCATGATATTCATTTTTCCGGTAGAGAGGTGGTGGGGCACGTACCCGCTGTTCTTCATCCTGTTTATAGGATGGCTTTACATCAACCTACTTTGTCTATAAATATTTTATTATCCCCCAACTGTTTGGCAGACGCTACCGCACGGGGGCCATCGCAACCGTTGCCGTGTCGCTGCTGGTTACCTTTCTTTTTTCGTCGTACGAGATCACATCGCCCTTCTACCACCTCCGGCAACAATATCCCGCTACGGTCTCTTTCCCCGTCTGGGGAGTAAGACAAAACCAGCAGGCCGTATGGCTACACTACATCGTAGTTGTCTTTTTCTGCCTCGCCGTCGGAATGCTTACCGAGGCCTATCGCCAGCGGTTGGCACGCGAAGAAGTGGAATTCGAGCGAAGCAAGGCCGAACTGGCCCTCTACAAGGCACAAATCAATCCGCATTTTCTGTTTAATACGCTCAACACGATTTACGGACTGCTCATCATGCGGTCCAACAAGACAGAAGTTGCGCTCGAACGCTTCATCAATCTGACAAAGTACATGTACAACAACGCCAACCTCGAATGGATTCCCCTTGCCGAGGAAGTGGCGTATATCGAACAGTTTATCGGTCTGCAAAAACTGAGGCTCAACGCATTGGCCGACGTACGTTTCGAGTACGGGATAGAGGATAACACAGTTCCGGTTCCGCCCATGCTGCTGATTACGTTTGTTGAAAATGCCTTCAAATACGGCATTTCGTCCGACGAACCCTGCTTTATCCACATCCGGCTGGTAAGCAGGAGCATACACTCCGGTTCGAGGCTACAAACTCCGTATTCCGACACGCGACTGGAGACTCCCGGCAGACGGGGATAGCCAACTGCCTTAAACGATTGTCCCTACTCTATCCGAATCGCCATCTGCTGACGTACGGACAGACCCCAGAAGGCACATTCCACGTCAGCCTTGAACTAAAATCTTCGGGATTATGATTATTACCGAAAGAGGAGTTCGTTCGCATCCACCGCTCGTTTGTAGTGGCACGAAAACGCATTACAGGTTTTACACGCACAGAAGTCATGCTGGAAAAAACCGTCGAAAACCTGCCCATCGGCAAGAAATATCAGGAGACGGTGGCATGCCTGTTGAATAATAACCATACACCTTGAAGAATCCGGTACACATCGTAGAAGACGCGGGCCTTCTGTTTTCTACGAAGTCCCTGCAAAAACAAAATATCTCCCAGCTCCGGCAAATTGCGAACCCGCATATAGAGCCTCCGCACCACTACGAGGCTACGGAATATCCGGAAAGGGCCAAATCACCGCCCGACGTAGCGTATGATATGGCCCTTTCCGGTTATCCGGGCATTTGCCCTTAGCGGTTCATGGTCCGCACGACATGTCGTAACCCCCGCCGGACAGTACTCCATTTCGGGAATACGGCAAACGGACGCACGTTTCCATAACTAATCAGTATAGTCAGCAACGAAACCAATGCCACGATGAGCAGCCAACCGTATATTTCTTTCATCGAGACGATAAGGGCCTGTGCCTGTACCATGCCGTAATACCGGCCGAGTCCCGTTAAGGCTATATCGGGATTGAAATCCACTATATTCGCGCCAATCTGCGAAGCATTCCGTGCCATGGTATGGGTCAGAAGTTCCCCGATAAGCGCCGGACCGAGTACCGCCCCCATGACGGCCCCGGTGAAACCATTGATCGTAAGTGCCTGCGGAAACACCTGGAACGGAAGACCGCTCTGCACGATGGACGTAAGGAAAACAATCGAAATGATGACAGACGCCACACCGCGTAGGAACAGGGGGATGAACAGCATCTCCTTCTCTACACCATAGTCGATGAAAAAATAAAAATAAGCCAGGTAACCGGAAGCCAAGGTAAACGCTATCGCCGTCATGGTCTTGTAACGCCACTTGCGCAATGCGAATGTAAAGTAAGTGAACGCACACCCGACGACGATGCCCGCAAAGGCATACCAGTTCAGGTCGATAAGATTCGTTTCGTCGAATTCGAGTATGTTGGCGGCATAACTGTGTTCGAACACATGTTCGGTGGCCATCAATGTAAAGAACACAAGGTAAATTCCGGTAGCCCGTATCACATTATGGTTCTTCATCGCCCTGAATGAGATGTAGGGATGATGGAGGAACGTGGCACGCCACAGGTTCAGCCCCACACATACGGCCCCGAGAAGTGTTGCGCCCCTTATCTCTG
>CATXZX010000329.1 GCA_958404085.1 uncultured Prevotellaceae bacterium
CGCGCGTTGCAGCCGTGCCCCTTGTCCTTTGTATACGGGAAATCCGGCTCCCGTTATTTTTACGCCTAAATCGAAATCTATAAGGTCGTATTTCTGGGCCAGTTCCCAGTGCGGAAGGGCATTTTCGGGGAGTGGAGTCTCCATGCCTCCCATCTTTTCTACGACATTGCCTGTCGCATCGGCTCCTTCCGGAACACTGGCATACGGTACGTTGGGTATGGTGTACAGAATTTGGCGCAGTTCGTTTTCAACCTGTTCCATTGTTTCCTGAAGGCTCTTACAGGTTTCTTTGATGGCAGAGACCTTGTTTTTAGCCGTTTCGGCTTCTTCCCGTTTGCCCTCTTTCATCAGTTGCCCGATGCGTTTGGAGGTTGTATTTATTTCGGCTTGTTTTCCGTCAAATTCAGTTTGAGTACTTTTTCGCTTATCGTTGAGTTCGATTACCTGGGAAATTATTTCGGCGGCGTTCTTGAAATGTTTTTTTTCCAAACCACTTATTATGGCTTCTTTGTTCTCTGTAATTTGTTTAATTGTAAGCATAATAAAAAGTTTATTTTCGAGCTACAAATATACGGAGATATTTCCAAAAAGCAGGCCCGTTTTTTGAAAAAGTACGGACTAAGATCTTTTTGGCACGACGCTGTGCTTATTCCGTATCGTCTGTATTTTTTTCGTTCCCGTATGCCGGATCGATATGGATGGATTTTGTGACCAGAATCGTGGCGATGCAGCATACCATGACTATCAGAAAGAAATGTTGGTAGCCGACGTGTTCCTGCAACCATCCCGCTACCATACCCGGCAGCATCATGCCCAAAGCCATGAATGCCGTACAGATGGAATAATGGGCCGTTTGGCTCGAACCTTGGGAATGGTAGATGAGAAACAGCATGTAGGCCGTAAATCCAAACCCGTACCCAAACTGTTCGATAAAGATAAGGCCATTGATCAGGAGGAAACTTTCGGGGCGGATGTACGCCATGTAGACATAGACGATGTCGGGAAGCGTGATGGCCCATACCATCGGCCATAGCCAACGCCGCAATCCGCCGCGCGAGGCCGCCATTCCTCCGATAATGCCGCCTAACGTGAGTCCGAGAACGCCTACGGTTCCCTGTGCAAAGCCTATTTCGGAGGTCGACAGTCCCATACCTCCGTCCCGGCGGGAGTCTAACAGAAAAAGCGGGCATATTTTTACCAACAAGGCTTCGGGCAGTCTGAACAAGAGCATGAAGAGAACGGCGGTCAGAATCTGCGGTTTACGGAAGAATGAGACAAAAGTCGTAAAAAAATTACGGACGAAGCCCTTTACATGAACCTCTTTCGCCGTATCTTTCTTGGCTTTCGGAAGCATGAAACTGTGGTAGAGCATGATGCCGATGAACAGACCAGCCGTGACGTAGAATGTCAGGCTCCAGGCGAATGGTACTCTCCGTGTGTAGGCTTCAAGGCTGCCTGCAACAGAGATAAGGAGGCCTTGGCCGGCAATGGTGGCAATCCGGTAGAACGTACTGCGTATGCCGACATAGAAGGCTTGTTGGTTAGGGGTCAGTTCCAACATGTAGTAGCCGTCGGCTGCAATATCGTGTGTCGCACTGCTGAAAGCGATGAGCCAGAAAAATGCAAGGGTCCACTGGATGTTTCCCGGCATGTCGAGGGTAAACGCTATACCGCCCAGTCCGGCACCGATGAGCAATTGCATGGCGATAATCCAGCTGCGCTTGGTCCGGAACATATCTATTACCGGGCTCCAAAATGGTTTGATGACCCACGGCAGGTAGAGCCAGCTGGTGTATAGCGCAATGTCGGTGTTGGATATGCCTAAACGCTTGTACATGACGACTGACAGTGTCATGACGATGACATAAGGGATGCCTTCGGCAAAGTAAAGAGATGGTATCCATGTCCAGGGATTGGATGAGGAAGGTGCAGCCGTTTTCTTCATACCTTAGTCTATTTATAGATGGTTTCGATACTTGCCTTCTGGTAGTAGTGGGCCAGTATCTGGTCGTATGTATACCCTTTTTCTCCCATGACGGCTGCGCCTATCTGGCACATACCCGCCCCGTGTCCCCATCCGGCACCTGTCAGGATAAATTGTCCCGGAATGCCGTCCTTCGTGTCCTTTTTGCTGACGACAAAGGCTGAACTGTATAGATGGGTAGGTGATAACGAACGCCTGATTTCCAGTTCTTTGCCAATGGTAAGCGTTTTTTTCGAACCGACGATGGTCAGACGGCATATACGTCCGCTTTTGCCGCGTTGTACAGGAATC
Source organism: uncultured Prevotellaceae bacterium (assembly GCA_958404085.1). Taxonomy (GTDB): domain Bacteria; phylum Bacteroidota; class Bacteroidia; order Bacteroidales; family Bacteroidaceae; genus Alloprevotella. The sequence goes on from CATXZX010000329.1 coordinate 2,276, forward strand.
AGGTCGAGAATATCTCCGAAGTCCTCTTTACGTTTTGTGCGGATTATTTCTGCCAGTTCGTCCTGGGTGTAACTGACGGTCCAACGGTAGAAGTTGACAGTCTCTTGGTCGTAATCGTTCAGTACTTGTTTCAGTATATTCCGATTCTCTGTCTGACAGAAAGAGTCTGGCGTAGAGCGAATCCAGCGTTCCGCCTCTTTTTCGTCTGTCAGGTCCGGCCATGTCGCGCTGTTATCTACTCCGGCGGCGTTGTCGCGTCTGGCAGCCAGGTAGGGCAGGTCTTTATCTTCCCAACATGTGGAATAAATTTCACTTATCCCGCCACAGCATTTGGAGAAGCGCGCATCACAGAGTGCGTTGTCGTACATCAGGACTTGGCCCTTTGTAGCCCGGACTGCTTCCACGACAACCGCGTTCGATATTCGGGTGATACCTTGATAGCGTTGGCAATGGTCGTCGGCGCATACATCGAATGCAGTATGTTCCTCGCGGTCGTACCAGCGGAGCATTTCGTTGTCTTTTTTGACAAACGAGAAAAATCCGTGGTCCGTGTTATTGTTTTGCAACCGTTTTTCCATTTGGGCGAAAAGCCAGCTCCGCGACACTACGGCATGGGCTTTCAGCAGTTCCAAAGATGACGTGGCCTTCATCTCGCTGCTTATGACGCTGATAAGGTATTTTTCGACGGGTAGGATGTTGATGGCCGTGACTCGGTCTTCCTCTACGGTCAGTTTCAGGGTTCCTTCGAATAACAGGGTCTCTTTTCGTTCCCAGTGGAACTGGATGCCGATGTGAATGTCTTCGATTGCAATGGATGCGGTGTCGTTGAGCGGAACAAATGTCAGTTCTTTGTATAGATTACCGTTCCAGCAGATGCAACCGTCTTGGCAGCGAACCTCCTGCGGTCCTGTGACAGTTTCGCCTTTGGCCGTGTAAACATCGTTTAGCGTGAAGTGCAACTCGTTCTCGCTCAG
>CATXZX010000330.1 GCA_958404085.1 uncultured Prevotellaceae bacterium
CGGACCGATGGTGGACATATCGTACGACCCGCGCTGGGGCCGCATCATGGAAACATCGGGCGAGGACGCCTTCCTCGGCGCCTGCATGTCGGCAGCCCGGGTATACGGTTACCAAGGCAAGTCGCTGGCCGACACCGAGACCCTGGCCGCCTGCGTGAAACACTACGCCGGCTACGGAGCGCTGCTAGCCGGACGCGACTACCAGAACACCGACTTCTCGCTGCGCGACCTGCGCGAGCGCTATCTGCCGCCCTTCCAGGCCGCCGTGGATGCCGGAGTGGCTTCGGTCATGTGTTCCTATACGAGCTACGACGGCGAACCTGTCACGATGAACCGCTTCCTTTGTACCGACGTGCTGCGCGGCGAACTCCGCTTCGGGGGACTTCTGATGTCCGACTGGACCACCCTTTCGCACGCCGTCAGCGAGGGTGCCGCCGCCGACGGACGCGAATCGTCGGAACGCGGCATCAAGGCCGGCATCGAGATGGATATGGCGTCGCGCCAGTACGCCACGCACCTGCGCCGCCTTGTCGAGGAGGGAAAAGTGCCTGCCGCGCTCATCGACAGTGCCGCCGCCCATGCTTTGGCCCTCAAGTTTCGGGCCGGACTCTTCGACCGTCCTTACGACTACTTCGACGAACACCGCGAACGGGCCGTTACGGGCTCGGAACCCATACGGAAGGCCGTATTCGACATGGCCTGCGCCTCCATGGTCCTGCTTCGGAACGAGAACGAGGCGCTCCCCCTGCGCAACGGCGAACGCATAGCCTTGGTCGGCCCCTTTGCCGCCATGCAGAACGACCTGCTGGGAGCGTGGACCATGATGGGAAAAGGCAAAGAAACGGTTTCCGTAGTGCAGGGACTGCGCAAGCGCATCGGCGAAGACCGCCTTATCGACGCCGGATGTGCCTGGAACGGACTCACGGATGAGTATCTGAAAAACATCGGAAACGCCGTAGGCGACGCCACGACCGTCGTAGCCTGCCTGGGTGAGTACAGTTACAGAATCGGTGAAGGTGTCACGACCGGCCGGCTCGAACTGCCGGAAGAACAGATACGCCTCTTGCAGAACCTGCGGGCCACCGGCAAACGCATCGTCGTCGTTCTGTTCAACGGCCGGCCGCTGGTGCTGGGCCGCGTGGCCGAACTGTGCGATGCCATACTCGAAGCCTGGTATCCGGGCACGATGGGCGGCGATGCCGTGGCGGCGCTGCTGACGGGCGAGAAGGCACCGGTCGGAAAACTGACGCAGACCTTCCCGCGCCACGCCGGACAAGTGCCCATCGCCTACAACTTCCGCCGCACCTTCGGGCGCGTACTCCACAGCGACCTGCCCAAAGGGGCGCAATACCCCTTCGGATTCGGCCTGACATACACCACCTTCAGCTACGGGAAGCCTGTTGTAGCGCGCACCGAATACACGGAAGGAGACACCGTACGCGTCACCGTGCGTGTTACGAATACCGGTAAACGCGCCGGACGCGAAGTGGTGCAACTCTACATACGCGACGAGGTGGCCACAGTCGTACCCCGCGAAAAAGAGTTGCGCGGTTTCAAACTCACGGACCTTGCTCCGGGCGAATCGCGCGACGTGGTATTCGACCTGTCGTCCTCTTGTTTCAAAATATACGACAACCGCATGCGCCACGTACTCGAACCGGGTAAGTTCCGCATTCTGACCGGTACGGACTCCGAGCAATTGCAGGAAACATCCATTACGTTCCGCTAAAAACAATCTCCGCGTTCATTTAAAAAATCAGGCCCGCGTTTCGAAATGCGGGCCTGATTTTTTTTAACCCAAGCCGTCCGCCATCCCGTAATGAACCTATTTTTACACATTTCAGACCGCCGGAATACCGATTCATACAACTCCCGACATACACGCCGCAACGGCTTTCGACTCTGAACACCCTATCTTTGCAAACGGATTATTTAAAACCTGCAAACGATGAAAAAAATACACCTTCTGACTTTGTCCGGCAGCATGCTGCTGGCAAGCACACCCCTCCGGGCCCAACGCGTAACGACGACGGACAACGTCGTAAGCATAGCCGGCGAGCAGAACGAACTGCGTTTCAATACGGCGAACGGACTGATTGAAATACGCGACGGCAACAGGAACAGCCTGGCACAGAACGCTTATTTCCAACTGGGCGGACTGCAATCGAAAGACAAGGCTGTCAAACGCTCCTACACCGTAGAAGACATCAACGACCGGACCGGAAAGGGCAAAGTACTGTCTGTCAGACTACAGGTCGACCGCTATGCCGACATCCTGTGGCGCGCCACGGTCTACGAGAAAGCCGACCACCTGATTTTCCAGATGGGTGTGGACAACGACACGGACCGCCCCTACCAGCTGAAAGCCTTCTATCCGTTCATCTCGCGCCAGGTCTATCCCGGCCGGGACAACCGGGAAAACTATAAAGTGCTGGAAGGCGCCGGCGGAGGTGCGCGTACGCTGGTTTCGTCCGACGCGCGCCTCACGTCGTTCAACAACCTGCTGGCCCGGTTCGGCCCGGCGGCCGACACACGCCTGCTGGTAGCCGGCGGCGTATCCTATCACGACTTCGACAAGTACGTGACGGTGGCCCGCACCGACAAGAACCTGCAACTGACCCTCATGGGCGATGACCCGGTAGGCCTCCGCGTAGACGCCGGAACGACTTACTGGCCCGACGACAAGTTCTATCTTTCGTTTGCCGGGCCCGACCCGTTCACCGCCCTCGAGCGATACGGCCGCATTCTCAGGCAGACGCAACAAATCAAACTGAATCAATACGATTTTCCGACCGAATGTCTGTGGTATGCCAGCTTCTACAACAACGAACCGGGCCGCCGGAAATTCAACGACTCGAAGGGAGCGGTCGAAGAGATGGAGAACGCCATCAAATCGGGCATCACGAACTATACGCGCGTAGCCATCCGCCTGGTGCCCGACGCTTACGGCCCCGACAACCAGCAGGGCTGGTGGGACGACCGCCACTGGGGCATGTACGGCGAGGCCATGTCGACCGAGGGAGCGCACTACATAGCTCCCTACCTGACCACCAAAAGCTGGGCCGGGGCCATCCGCAAACTCGGCGGCATACCCATCACCTATTTTCAGACGGGACGCCGCAGCGACGACTACGCCCTGGCTCACCCCGACCACATGCTCTTCAACGACCCGTACCGTGTCATTGCCCAACCGGAGCGTTTCCTGCACCGCGTACACACCGCTACGGGCTACGACCAAGGATACT
>CATXZX010000331.1 GCA_958404085.1 uncultured Prevotellaceae bacterium
CATTGTGATGTTTTTCTCTACTGATTGAATTGCTGTTGCTTCCATAATCATAAAAATTTAATTGGTTTTAATATTTAATTTCTTATTTTCCCTTTGTTCGGTTCTCTTTTCTGCCTGAACCGCTTGGGATTTACAGATGCTTTACAAGGACTGACGAATAAGCGATTTCCGACGCTTTTTCCGGAAAATTACTCTTTCGCAGAAAGGAAGAATTTTATAGGAAATGCACTTCAAAGCGACGGAATCAAGCGCGGCAGTCCACCTTTGCGTCTGGAAAACCAACCGGCGATGGCAGAAATGGACCGGATGAGTGGCATTAAAAGAATATAGAAAAGGAAGAATACGCTGAAAGGCGGATGGTAAAACGGATGGAACTATAAAGGGATGATTAACGATACAACGGGACAAGCGGAAGGACGTAAGACCAGACGGTGTAAAACAGGAATGGAACTTACCAGATAAAAATCCTTTGAGCCATTTTACTAAATAAATCTGTATCAATTGCCTGTTTTACCGGAAATTTGCATTACTTTTGCTGTAGCGAAACAGCCGTTTCGGAAACGACTGTTTCGGAAATAACAATAAAAAAGGATAAAAATATGAGATTTTTTGACAGGACAGAAGAAATAGCCTCTCTTCGCAAGATTCGCGAAATGGCCAAAAACAATGCTCAGTTTACAGTGGTAACGGGACGTCGCCGTATCGGTAAGACATCACTCGTGTGGAAGGCATACGAGGACGAACCGATTCTCTATTTCTTTGTTGCCCGGAAAGCCGAAGGCGATTTGTGTGAGGACTACCGGCTTGAAATAGAGAACAAGTTGGGGGTCCCAACCATGGGGCGGGCCGAACACTTCACTGATGTGTTCGAGTACCTGATGAAACTTTCGGCAGAACGTCCCATCACACTCTTTATCGACGAGTTCCAGGAGTTTTTCCGTGTGAACAAATCGGTGTTCAGCGATATGCAGCGCATCTGGGATCTATACAGCCCGAAGTCCCGTATTAACCTGATTGTCTGTGGTTCGATTTATTCCATGATGACAAAGATATTCAAGGATAAGAAAGAGCCGTTGTATAACCGGCAGTCGCGCTTTATGACTGTGCGTCCGTTTACCCCAACTGTTCTGAAAGATATTCTTTCGGAATACAATCCCGGCTACACGGCGGAAGATCTGCTGGCCTTGTACGCTTTCACGGGCGGTGTGGCGAAGTATGTACAACTACTCGTGGATGCAGGAGCAACAACCAAAACGACTATGCTCGACCAGATTATAAAGGCCGACTCCATATTTTTGGGCGAGGGTAAAGCGATTCTTATCGAAGAGTTCGGCAAGGATTACGGAATCTATTTCTCCATACTATCGGCCATTGCACGAGGAAAAACATCCCGTTCGGAAATTGAAAACGTGGTAGGCAAGGAAATCGGCGGTTATCTTACCAAGCTGGAGAAAGAATACGAAATCATATCGAAGAAACAACCGTTGTTCGAGAAGAGTTCCGCCAAGAATGTCCGGTATATCATCGAGGACAATTTCTTCACGTTCTGGTTCCGCTTCATCTACAAGTACAGCTATATGCTGGAGATAGAGAACTATGGAAGTGTGAAGATGATTATAGGTCGGGATTATGAAACTTTCAGCGGTCTGATGCTTGAACGTTACTTTAAACGTGTACTGATAGAACGGCAAGTCTATACGCGTATCGGAGGCTGGTGGGACCGCAAGGGTGAGAACGAAATAGACATAGTAGCTGAAAACGAACTGGACGATACGGCGACATTTTTCGAAGTCAAACGCAAGGCCGAAAATATCGACATGGAAAAACTGGAAGCGAAAGCAGCCGCTTTCATGCGTGCAACGGGAGAGTTCAAAGGTTATTCCCTGTCATACAAAGGGCTGTCAATGAATGATATGTAGCAACACATATCAGTATAACATACTAACAAAGGCCACAGACTTAAAAGAACGGGAAGCGAGGAACATACCTCACTTCTCGTTTTTTTCCAAATACTCCTTCATCGCCTCATTTACAATATCTCTCAATGACATATTCTTCTCAATAGCAAGGAATTTCATACGCGTATGAACACTCTTGTCGATAACGAAATTGCAATGTACCGCAGGCTCTTTTTCAGTTTTAAGTGGTGTGGCTTCCTTCTTTTGCGGAGATTTCTTCGTGGATGACAGCAATCCGTCCAATCCGCTTTTCATACTGTCTTTCAATAAATCACTCTTGCCCATATTGTCTTATTTTAATTTCAAAACCTCTTGTGCCAAAGCCATATAATCTTTGGCTCCGTTGCAGTTCTTATTGTATTCAAAGACATTCTTTCCCTTTATAGGAGCTTCGGCCAGTGCCACATTGTCCCGCACAATCGTTTTGAACACTTTGTCACAGAAAGAGTCATTGATAATTTCAGCTACGCTCTTGTTGAGTGTCTTGCGCTTGTCAAACTGGGTAATAACAATGCCACCAATACTCAGGTTCGGGTTCAGGCGTTCCTTGACAATCTCAATTACGCTTGTAATCTTCGCCATTCCGCGCATGGCGAGGAATTGTGCCTGCACCGGAATAATCAGAAAGTCCGCTGTGGTAAGGGCATTGAGTGTCAGCAAGCCCAGTGAAGGTGGACAGTCAATCAGGATGTAGTCAAACTTCCGACTGTCAAGCAATTTCGCAATCAGGCCTTTCAGTATCAACTCACGTCCCGGCTCGTTTATCAGTTCGGATTCTGCCGCCGACAGGTCGAGACAGGACGGCACAACAGCAAGTCCGTTCTCCAGTTCGATAACCGGTAAGGGATATTCACCTCTCATTGCCCCATACACCGTTTGTTCTTCCTCAATGGAGAGACCACACGATTCTGTAAGATTTGCCTGCCCGTCCATGTCGATAGCCAGTACACGCTTTTTCTTCTGTCGCAAAGCAGCAGCAAGATTGATGGTGGTAGTTGTCTTGCCAACCCCACCCTTATGATTCAAAACAGCTATAATTTTTGTCATAATTTGATGTCTTTATATGCGATACAAAGATAATACTATTCTTAGTAAATACTATAATTAGTATATACTATTTTACTAAAAAAAGTATTTTAGTATTTACTACTATACTAAAATTGTACAATGCGGCTACCTGTTGCAAGGGTAGTTTTCGGCATGGTAAACAATTTGTTGGCGTATTCGGTCATTGTGCCTATGGCGTCCGCCTTTTCCCTGC
>CATXZX010000332.1 GCA_958404085.1 uncultured Prevotellaceae bacterium
ATGAGAAAGTTTCGCGCTTTTTTCGCCGCGGGGCTCCGAAGTCTCCTTTCGGAGGTCGGAAAAAAGGCACAGAAGGGAGATTTTTCGAAAAAGAAGGCCCGTGTTTCGAAATAGCTCCCACTTGTCCGGCATGCCGCGCCGCCTCGTCCCGGCCGGGGAGGGCAGAGGAAGAAATAAAGCGTTATTTTTTGGTCGTTTCGAAATTAAATCCTACCTTTGCCCAACAAGCAGAGACGAAAAGGATTCCGATGGGGAACATTGGAATTCTTTCTGTTTTTTATTTGACGAATTAAGATAGTTTACATTTAGACAAAAACAACGAAAGGAGATTGATATGGCTTATATGTCACAAGAAGGTTATGATAAGATGGTCGCACAGTTGAAACACATGGAGCAGATCGAGCGTCCGGCCGCTTCGGCTGCGATTGCCGAGGCCCGCGACAAAGGCGACCTTTCCGAAAACAGCGAGTACGATGCGGCCAAAGAGGCCCAGGCTATGCTGGAAATGAAAATAAATAAGTTGAAAAGCGCCATAGCAGACGCTAAAATCATAGATGCCAGCAAACTGTCGAACGATACGGTACAGATTCTCTCCACCGTACAGATGAAGAACGTAAAGACGGGCATGGTGATGAAATATACCATCGTAAGCGAGAGCGAGGCTAACCTGCGCGAGGGAAAAATTTCTTCGCAGACGCCCATCGCCCAGGGGCTGCTCGGCAAGAAAGTGGGCGACGTCGTGGATATCAAGATTCCGCAGGGAACCGTCCAGCTCGAAATCGTTGAAATCACCATCGAATAAAAAGCGGGACTATGGCAAGCATTTTCAGCAGAATCGTGGCGGGCGAGATTCCCAGCTACCGGGTGGCCGAGGACGACCGTTATTATGCGTTTCTCGACATCAATCCCTTGCAGGAGGGACACACACTGGTAATACCTAAAAAGGAAGTCGATTACATTTTCGACCTCGACGACGAGGAACTGGCAGGTCTCCATGTCTTTGCCAAACGCGTGGCACGCGCCATCGGCAAGGCCTATCCCTGCCGCAAGGTGGGCATGGCGGTTCTCGGACTGGAGGTGCCTCACGCACACATCCACCTTGTTCCGATGCAGAACGAGGGCGATTTGAACTTTGCCAATCCCAAGCGCACGTTTACGGCCGAGGAATTCCGTCATACGGCCGGGCGCATTGCCGCTTGCATGGAGTAGAGGGGCGCAGCTGCCTTTACTTGGCCATACAGATGCCGCCGGACGGTCCTCGCAGGACGTCCGGCGGCATCTGTGTTTACTCCGCTTCCGTATCGGCTTCGTTGGCGGGCTGCTGCATGGCGTAGTCCGGCGAATAGACTAAGCCGGGCAGCGCTTCGTTTCCGTTGAGTGTGGTCAGGACAAAAGTGAACATCCATTTTTCGAGCCGTATGGCGCGGCTTCCGAAGGCCTTGACCGGCAATTTCAGCAGTACCGTGTTCCATCCTTTCCGCAGGGTGACCTGATAGGGAGGTCGTGCGGTGAAATTCTCGTTTTTCAGCGGAATTTCGTTGTCGCGGTCCGTGTGTACGTTTTCCCAGGCCGGCGGTGCCAGCTCGCGTCCGTTCAGCCAGATGCGGCTTCCCTTGTAGTCCCACGCACCCGGTTGGGGCGGCAGGTCGCTCTCCGAACGGCCGTAGTCGTGGAATCCCAGTTGCACGCCGGCCTGCTGTTCCTCCGGACTGTATACGCAGGTGTAGGCATAGGCTGTGCTGTTTTCTTTAGGGTCGGCGAAAAAGGCCGGAATGGTGCGTCCCCATACGTGACGCAGGTAGACGGCGGCTCCGCAGGCTTCGTGTGTGCGGAACTGGCGGCCCGCATGGTAGTAGACGGTGTCGAACGGCAGCTGCTCGGGAGGGAACACCGTGGCCGGATTGCCCTGGTTGTCGAACGGGTCGGTAATGCGCCAGCGAATATCGGTCTGTTTGACGTAGGGAATCTTCTCGCCCTTCAGCGTGTGTGCCTTGTGGTACAGAAAACGGCGCTCCCAGTCGGCAAATTCGGCGAACTCTTCCGAATCGTGTGGCGGCAGGTTGACACCGCCCTGCGTGATGTAGGCTTTTCCGCCGCCCAGCCAGGCCCGTTCGGCTACGGCCAGCATGGCGGCATAGAGGCCGTTCTGGCCGATGATGTCGGCCGATGTCTGCAACCGGCGGTCGTTCCATACCGCCAATATGGTACCGGCGTGGTCGGGGTCGCCCTGCTGTTGTTCGCATACGGTGCTGCGGTAGATACCGGCTACGTCGGCGTAAGTGTCGAAGTGGTTCAGATAGTGGTAGCGGCAGTCTATGCACGGAATGCCGGGGTGGAACTGGCCCCTGCTGCTCCACAGTTGGAGCGCGTCTATCTCACCTTTCTTATAGGGGGCACCGGGATTCCACGACAGAACCTTTTTGCCCAGTCTCCGGACGAAGGCCACCATCTCGGGCACGAACTTCGCGTTGCGGATGACCACTTCGTCCGTACCGATGTGCAGGTAGACCGACTGCGGAAAGGCTTCTTTGCAGACTTCCCGCAACAGTTCTTTCAGGGTATTCATGCCCTGTGCCGACTGCATGTCGTAGCCGAAGGTCTTGGTAAAGGCTTCGCTGTGTCCCGGCATGTCTATTTCCGGAATGAGCGTCACGCCCCGTTCGCGGCAGAAGTTCTCCAGTTCGCGCGTCTGTTCCAGTGTGTAGAACTGGCCCGGCCGTCGTCCGAAGTTGGAGGCATCGTTCAGCTTGGGAAAGCGTTTGCTCTGCAACCTCCAGCCCAGGTTTTCCGTCAGGTGAAAGTGGAAAACGTTTACTTTGAAGCGCGACAGGAGATCGATGTTCCGTTTCAGTTCCTCGAAGGGGATGAAGTCGCGCCCCGTGTCGTGCATGAATCCGCGCACGCGGAAGGCCGGCCAGTCGCGGATGCTCAGGTTTTCGATTTTCAGCTGGCCCTTTTTGCTTCCTTCGGCCAGTTGCGACAGGGTTTGCAGTGCGCGGATGACTCCCGTCTCGGTGACGGCGGTCAGACTGATTTTCCGTTTTCCGATGTCCAGCGTGTAGGCTTCGTCCTGTGTGAGGGCACCGGCTATGGAGTCGACCCTGAAGACTTCGATACGCGGTACGTTTTTGCTGCTTACAGGGTTAAGTTCCATACCCTTACACCAGTTTACGAGCCGCATCGAGTCCTGCTTTCCA
>CATXZX010000333.1 GCA_958404085.1 uncultured Prevotellaceae bacterium
TTCGCCCAACGTCCGGTTGCTCTTTTCCGATTCGGTGGTGACGCCGTCGCCCATGTCGTATACGGCTGTCAGTGCATAGAGCCCTTCGGCCTGTTCGATGGCGGCAGACAGGGCGTCAGCATCGGCCTGTCCGACCAGCGTATCGTTGCGGTAGATGTTATAGCCGGTCCGTTTGTAGGGCGTGTTGGCCGGGGCTTGCCAGCTCAGCGTGCTGCCGTTCGAAACGAGGTTGCGCGGCGCATAGAGGGGCTCGCCCGGCACGATGCAGCTGAGCATCGTGCGGCCGCCCTTGTTGGCCACCTGTACGCCCTCGGCTGCTACGTCGAAGGGTACTTCCAGACCGTCGCGGTCAAACTCGTAGTCGATGACGGAACAGGAGTGAACCTTTCCGTTGCCCTGTGCCGTGTTTTTCGTTTCGATGATGAAGAAATATTTCAGCGGCCGGCGCGTATCGAACTGTGCCGACAGGTCTGTCAGGTCGTAGCCGAACTCCATGGGGTCGAAGTTGAGTCCCGTCAGCCAGCGGCCGAGCATCGGCGAGATGGTGTCGTTGCCGCGCCCGCCGTCGCCGGCGTACATGAAGTGTTTGAAGCCCACCATGCGTTCGGGCTCCGTGGCGTTGAGGTCGGTCGATATACCGGCCGAGAGGCAAATCTCGCTGCGGCGGTCGTACTCCATCTTCACCTTTATGGTACGCAGCGGCCGGTAATCCTTGCGGATGTAGTGTACCTCGGGAGTCCACCAGCCGCCGGGGCCGTTATCGTTCTTGTAAGTATACGAACAAGCGTAGGGGCAATAGATGAAACCGTTGTTCTGCCATTGGCCCCAGCTGTTGGCGATGATCCAGGCACCCACTTCGTCCTTGTCGACCTCGCCGGCTATGCCGTTTTCGTCCAGGTCGAACTCGATGCGGTCGTCGTATCCCACGATGGCCATCTGGTGGTCGAGCTGTGTTCCCCAGTAGTGGATGTATCCTTTGCCTACGACACCGAGGTCCATGTTGGTCGGCGTGGACGGTATCTTAGCCTGTTTGGCGGTCGATATACCCAGCATGACGTTTACGCAGCCTCCGGTGTTGAACGACTCGTCGCCGCAGTGGTTCCACAACCAGTTCTTCACCAGTTCGCGGCCTTCTTCCGTATTCAGCGCCAGCGGGAAATTGGCCGAGTGTGTCGTACGGTTGAACATGGCGCTGTACCATTTGTCGTAGCCCTGCATCCAGCCGAAGTCCGTGTCTCTCCAGTCCTGGCTACCGAACAGGCGCGAGTAGGTGCGTCCCTCGTAGGTAATGATGTTGGGCACGCCGTTGCCGGCTGCGATGCCGTTCTGTCCCTGTCCGGGCGAGAAATAGTTGGCCCACGTAAAATGGGTAGGCAGCAGGTTCTCGTCTTTGGACGCATCGGTGCCGCGGTAAGCGTTCAGCTCGTAGGTGAGGTGGTAGCCGATGCTCGATGCCGAAGAACACGAACCGCCGCTTTGGTTGAATACAGCCGGAAAGTAGGGCGTTTCGGCATTGTTTACGCGGACAGGGCGCGATAAGGCTGCGGCCCGTCCCATCTTCCGGCTTTTCTCCAGCAGCGAAAAGTCGGGATTGAACTGTGGCTTGAATCCGGGGAACTTTTCCTGGTCCACCGGAATCGTGTCCACTTGCGCCATTGCCGCCGTAGACAGCAGCAACAGGCCTAATCCGTAGAAGTAACGTTTGCTCATTGATAGATTATTGTAGAATGAAAAATTATATCACAGATCTTTATGAAAAATGTCTTTGTAGAAGTATAGTTGTCAGCGGGTCTTTCCCAAATCGCAAAGAACGAATTTTTTTTTGAATTGGGCAATTAATTTTTCCACTATTTTATGCCAAAATTCCACTCGGGAAGCATTTTAACCGGCCAGACAGCGCCTCTCGCAGGACCGGACGGTTCTGCCGGAGGCCGCTTTGCTTGTGCTTTGTTTGAACGTTACCCGCCGGAATCCGTCGTCAGGCGAAAGTACAAAATAAGTTATAGCGCCCTTTGTGTCGTCTTCTTTGGCACTTGTTTTGTTGTATGACGTTTATACAACATTGTATAATACTTAAACAGTACGATTATGATTTCAGACAAATTACAAAAAGCGATTAACGAGCAGATCGTAGCCGAGATGTGGTCTGCCAATCTGTATCTTTCCATGTCTTTCTACATGCAGAAAGAGGGACTCGACGGATGTGCCAACTGGCTGAAGAAACAGTCTCAGGAAGAGTTGGAACATGCTTACGACATGGCGAATTACCTGATCAAGCGCGGAGGCGTTGCAAAGGTGGACAAAATAGATGTGGTACCTCAGGAGTGGGATGATACCGTAGCCGTATTCGAAAATGTGTATGCACACGAATGCAGGGTTTCCGGCCTGATTGAGAATCTGGTAAAGATTGCAGCGGAAGAGAAGGATATGGCAACTCAGGACTTCCTGTGGGGTTATGTGCGTGAGCAGGTCGAAGAAGAGGCTACGGCACAAGGCTTGGTGGACAAGATCCGCATTGCCGGAAAAGCCGGTCTGCTGTATATCGACGACAAGCTCGGACAGCGCAAGTAAAAAAGAGAAGTAGTGTAAGATAGATGAGAGAAGTGGCGCAGCCTGTCTGTTGTGGACGGGCTGCGCTCTTTTTTTGTTCGGCGGAGTTGTCAGGTCATTCTGTCAGTTTCCGGCTTTTGGAAAGGTGCCTCAGGTCTTTCCCGAAATAAATAATGTTAATGCTTGCCGTGGTTCGGCATAGCCTTCAGAGACCTTGTTGTAAAACGCAGTCCTGTCCGGGGACAACCCTTTGTGTCATTCGAAATGGTAAAGTTCGGTCGATAGATACCGTTCGCCGGTATCGGGGAGTATCGCCACGATGGTTTTACCCTTGTTTTCGGGTTGCTGTGCAAGCAACAGTGCGGCGTGCAGTGCTGCTCCCGAGGAGATGCCGGCCAAAATACCTTCTTTTCTGGCCAGCAGGCGCGAGGCTTCCATGGCCTCTTCGTTTTTTACTTTGATGATGAGGTCGGCTACGTCGCGGTCGAAGTTTCGGGGAACGAATCCGGCACCGATGCCCTGTATCTTGTGCGGTCCGGGTTGTCCGCCCGACAAGACCGGTGAGCCTTCGGGTTCTACGGCTACGGCCCGGATGGCCGGATTGTGGCTTTTCAGGCCCTTTCCTGTTCCGGAGAGGG
>CATXZX010000334.1 GCA_958404085.1 uncultured Prevotellaceae bacterium
CTGTTGTTCGCCTTTTTCTACGAAGTGGTGGACGTATGCGGCCTGCGTCGCTGGAGTTTCTTTTTCCGTGTCATCGGCCTCAACTCCATTACCATCTACCTGGCCCAAGAGTTCATCCGTTTCTCCTACACGGGGCAGGCGCTGTTCGGCGGTGTCGTGTCGCTGTTTCCCGAGGCGGCCCGTCCGGTTGCCTCCAACGTGGCCTACATAGCCGTATGCTGGCTGTTCCTGTACGCGCTGTACCGCCAGCGCATTTTTCTGAAAGTCTGATTATTCACCCTAAACAACAACTTTTACAATGAAACACACCCAATCGCTGTTCATGGCCTGCGCCGCCGCACTGGCAGCCGCATGGCCGACGCTGCCGGCACAGGCAGGACCCGACAAGACACCGCTGGAGGTATGGTTCGACCGCCCCACATCGCTGAAAGGGCGCATGCCATGGTACGGCGGCCATCCCGAACGCTGGACCGACGGAAAAAAACCGATTACCGCCGGAGAATTCGGAAACGCCGACCCCGAATGGGAAAAAAGCTCGCTGCCCATCGGCAACGGAAGCCTCGGTGCCAACATCATGGGCTCGGTATCGACCGAACGCATCACGCTGAACGAAAAAAGCCTGTGGCGCGGAGGTCCCGGCACGTCGAAAGGCGCCGCCTACTACTGGGACGTAAACAAACAGTCGGCCCACCTGCTCAAGGATATCCGTCAGGCCTTCCTCGCGGGTGACCTGAAAAAAGTGGGACAACTGATGCCGTCCAACTTCAACAGTCCCGCCGCTTACGAGGCAAACGGTGAAGATCCGTTCCGCTTCGGCAGTTTCACGACCCTCGGCGAACTCTATGTCGAAACGGGCCTGCCCGACGACGTATCGCAATACCGCCGCGTACTCTCGCTCGACTCGGCGCTGACCACGGTGTCCTTTGTGAGCGACGGCATCCGCTACGACCGTCACGCTTTCGTATCGTACCCCGACAACGTGATGGCCCTGCGCTTCAGCGCCTCTGCGCCCGGCAAGCAAAACCTGACGCTGTCGTATGCCCCCAACCCCCTGTCGGAGGGCGAAATGACGGCCGACGGTACCAACGGACTCCGCTGGCGTGCCCGCCTGGACAACAACGGTATGGAATATGTGGTCCGCCTGCGCGCCCTGACCAAAGGCGGCAGCGTAAACAACCGCGACGGCAAGTTGCAGGTGGCCGGTGCCGACGAAGTAGTCTTTCTGCTGACCGCCGACACGGACTATAAGATAAACTTCGACCCCGACTTCAACGACCCGAAGGCCTACGTAGGCGTAAAACCTGCCGAAACAACGGCCGCCTGGCTCGAAAAATCCGTCAAGAAGGGTTACAAGCGCCTCTTGCGCGACCATTATGCCGACTACGCCGCGCTGTTCGGCCGCGTCAGCTTCACGCTGAACGACGGACAAGGGCTCTGGAAAATACCTACCTACCAACGCCTGGCCGAATACCGCAAAGGCGCGCACGACTTCGGGCTCGAAACACTCTACTACCAGTACGGCCGCTACCTGCTCATTGCCTCGTCGCGACCGGGAAACCTGCCCGCCAATCTGCAAGGCATCTGGCACAATAACGTAGACGGGCCCTGGCGTGTGGACTACCACAACAACATTAACCTCCAGATGAACTACTGGCCGGCTTTGATGACCAACCTGACCGAATGCGCCGAACCCCTGACCGACTTCATCCGTTCGCTGCAAAAACCGGGCCGCATAACGGCCAAGGCCTACTACGGCGCACGCGGATGGGCGGCCGGCATCTCGTCGAACATCTTCGGCTTCACGGCACCGCTGGCCGGACAGGATATGTCGTGGAACTTCAACCCGATGGCCGCAGCGTGGCTCGCCACACACCTGTGGGACTACTACGAGTATACGCAAGACACGGATTTCCTGCGGAATACGGCCTATCCCATCCTGAAAGAGTGCGCGCAGTTCACCGAAGACTACCTGTGGGAAAAACCGGACGGTACCCTGACCGCAGCGCCCAGTACGTCGCCCGAACACGGCCCGATAGACGAAGGAACCACCTTTACCCACGCCGTAGCGCGGGAGATTCTGCTCGACGCCATCGAGGCAGCCGGCGTGTTGGGCACAGACAAGACCGATGCCGACACCTGGAAAAGCGTGCTGAAGCGCATGGCTCCCTACAAGATAGGCCGTTACGGGCAACTGATGGAGTGGAGCCGCGACATAGACGACCCCAAAGACCATCACCGCCACGTAAACCACCTGTTCGGCCTACACCCGGGACGCACCATATCGCCCGTCATGACGCCCGAACTGGCCAAGGCATCGCGCGTGGTACTCGAACACCGCGGCGACGGCGCAACGGGATGGAGCATGGGATGGAAACTGAACCAATGGGCACGCCTGCACGACGGCAACCACTCGTACCTGTTGTACGGCAACCTGCTGAAAAACGGTACGACCGACAACCTGTGGGATGTACACCCGCCCTTCCAGATCGACGGAAACTTCGGCGGAACGGCCGGCGTGACGGAAATGCTCCTGCAAAGCCACCTGATAGGCATCCACCTGCTGCCCGCACTGCCCGATGCCTGGCAAAAAGGAAGCATCAGCGGCCTGCGCGCGAAAGGCAACTTCGGCGTAGACATCAGCTGGGAGAACGGCCGCCTGAAGGAGGCACTCATCACATCCGGCTCGGGCAAGCCGTGTACCGTATACTACAACGGACACGAAACGAAGTTCGCCACCAAAAAAGGCGGACGCTACCTGGTGACGACCGACGGCAGCGGCCTGCAAGTGAAAAAGGCACGCTGACGATACGACCGGGCCATCCCAAACGAACGACCGGCCTGCTTTTTCGAAAAATCCCCGCGGTATTTCGAAAAAGCAGGCCGGTCTGCGTCAGTGCAAAGGCGGACGCGGCAGGCCGGACCGAGAGTGAGAAGATTTTGTACCCGGAGCTTGTTTTTTCCGGCCTAAAAATAGTAACTTTGCGCCGTTTGAAACATTCATCCGAACACATATCCCGCTATGGAATGGTTAAATGCGACATTGCTTGAACCCTCGGCGCTGCAAGCCGTTGTCATCATCTGTTTAATCTCGGCCTTAGGACTGAGTCTGGGCAAACTGCACATCCGCGGAATCAGTCTGGGCGTGACCTTCGTATTCTTTGCCGGCATCCTGGCCGGCCACC
>CATXZX010000335.1 GCA_958404085.1 uncultured Prevotellaceae bacterium
CTCGTGCGTAAACATGTAACCGATACGCGAGGCCGACCCGCACGAGCCCCCGTCCTGATTAAATACAGCCGGAAAACAACGGCTCTCCGCATTATTCACATAAGCGGGACGGACGGCGACCGTATCGCCGTATGAAGCCGCCCACAACGACCCGGACACCGGCAGTCCCGCCACCGCACAAAACACGGTCAGCAGCCGGGCCCGACAGGTCCTTGAACCATTCTTTTTTTTCATGAATCCTTATTTATTATCGTTTCAATTCAGTTCATCGCCGCGAATGCCCAACGCGCTCATCAGCGAGTAACCCAGTATTTCCTGCGAAAAACCCCGGCCCGCCAGCGGCTGCATGGCAAAGAGCGTAATATCCTTATCCTCAGCCTTAGCCGCTATGTTCCTGACCGCATCGCCATAGCTGTCCATATCGGCCACCACCATGATACGTTTCACTTCCGAAGCCACGGTCAGCATCTCGAGCGACTGGAGAAAGAACGTATCGCCCTTCACGATTTCCTCGACGGGAAAAGACTGAAAGACGAACTCGCCCAAATTGTCGCGAAAGGCCACTCCGTCCAGTTCCGTTCCAAACAGTGAAGGCCTGAAGTGTTCCAACGCCGTTTTATCCTTCGCATGCAAAAAGATGACCTGCGTAGCCTGTTCGCCGGGCTGCATGCCGCTGTCCAGGGCCACACAGTCCACCCACCGGCAGAGGTCGGCCGGAGGCAGCGGGCGGTTTATCATCCGTTCAAAGTTCACGATCAGGTCAAATGCCGTACGGTCCAGGTAATCGGCATCTACGAGCAATACATTCTCGCACCAGGTTATTTTACCTTCTTTCATTTCAACAATTGTTTGGCTACGGGGGTTAATACTTTTTGGAGTTGTGCATACGGCATCGTCACCGAAGGGGCACCCGCCGCATAGGGCGCTATTTCGTAAAGGGCATACTGCACACGAAGTCCGTCGGCCAACAAGCCGGGGCCTCCGGCGGGCAGCGGGAAACTGGTACGGCTGTACGGCTTTTCGATCAACAGGTTGCCACGCAGATTTTCGAAATCCGTCATGCCGAAATACCGCATAACGCCGTCGGCCACCCACGTCGAAAACGTTTTCTTCATTTTCGGGACCACCAAGTCGTCCCACGTCAGTTGCCGACCGTCGTTCTTCCGGAACGAGACGTACACCGTATACGTCATGCCATGCGCTCCGCCGCCGTACAGGTAAGCCTCGGCACTGTACGTGATAAGCCGCGACGTCTCGTAGCGCCGCTTCACGCTCATGTCTACCACATAGTTGACGGGATGTTCCGTTCCCTTTTCACGAAGTTTCAGAATCTCTACGATTTCGTCGCGCGATTTTTTCAGGTATTCCTTCTCGTAATAGCCTATCAGCCGCTCGGGAGTGGAAGCCGGCGTTTCGTCTGGCCTGTTCACGCCCGTAAGCGTCGACAGCAGGCCGTTAATCCAACCGGTCATGTTCCGCTTGAGGTGTGCATGCGTGTCGGACGGAAAATCGACATGCAACGTAAATTCCACCCGGTTATTCTTTTTCACCGGAAGCACGACTTTCCGGTCTACCGACACTTGCTCGAGCGTATCAGCGGGTCCTGCCGCCCACGCCGTTCCGCTCCATCCGGCCCACACCAGCATCGCGAAAACCCGGCATACAAACTTCTTTTTACTCTTCATACTCTTACGCATTGGATATCGGGGAACAAAGATACTATTTTTTGGCTGAACAAAAAGGAGGCCGGACTGCTTTCCCCGTAAGAATCGCGGTCCGGCCTTCTCCATCCCATCCGTAGAATCCATACGGGCCTGTCCGAAAAAAAAGCGCCGAGGTATTCTGAAACAACGCCGCGCTGTTTCAAAATACCTCGGCTGTCTTTTAAAAAAAGGAATACCCGGGAGGGGCTGTGAAAGCCGGCCGTGTCAGAACGAAACGTCCGAATCGTTCATCATGCGTGCATCGCCTCCTGCGGCATCTGTCGCCGCATCCCTACCCTTCACATAGAATTTTCCGGTCTGACGGATATCGTCGTACGAACTGCCCACCATAACCTTAAACTCGCCGGGTTCCACGACACGTTCCCCCCGTACGTTGATAAGAATCAGGTCGTCGGGAACGATGGGGAAACTCACCGTACGGCTTTCGCCCGGTTTCAGGCTGATACGTTCGAAGCCACGCAACTTCTTCTCATACGTAGTGGTGGAACTGATGACATCGTTCAGGTAGAGTTGCACCACTTCATCGCCGGCCACCCGCCCCGTATTCGTCACCCTGCACTTTACGGTCACATTTCCGGTCTGCGTCTGTACGCTGTCGATGCTCAGGCTGTCGTACGCAAAGGTCGTGTAGGACAAACCGTGGCCGAAACAGTAAAGCAGGCCCTTGTTGGCTGCAGAATGATACTTCAACGGCTCCATATTGGCATTGGGTTTGGTGGGAATGTTAAAGGGAAGCTGGCCCACCGTTTTGGGCCACGTGCCGTTGAGTTTGCCGCCGGGGTTATAATCACCCTTCAATGCCTCGGCTATGGCACGCCCGCCCTGAGCGCCGGGATAGCCGGCAGCCAGAATGGCCGGACAATAACGCGAAGCAAAGTTGATGGTGGTCGGCCGGCCCCATATCAGTACCAGAACAACGGGTTTGCCGGTACGGACCAGGGCCTTCAGCAGTTCCTCTTGATGGCCGGGCAGGTCGAGGCTGCTTCGTGTGCGGCTCTCGCCGGAGGTATTCACACCGTCGCCCAACGCCAACACCACGACATCGCTCTTGCGGGCCAGTTCCACGGCCTCGGCTATGCTACGCTGCTCGCCGGCTGTCAGCGTATCGGCTATCAGTTCGTTTTCGGGCCATCCCTTATGAACCAGGTCGATGCCTTTGGCATAAGAGACCGTGACCTCCGGTACGTTGCGGTATGCCTCGCACAAGCCGTCGTAGACACTGGCATAGCGGTCGTAGCCCCAAGGACCGTAGTGCGTCGGTATATACCCCTTTGTACGGGTATTGGGGCCGATGACGGCAATGCGACGGAAACGGTCACCGAAAGGAAGTACCGAACCCTCGTTTTTCAGCAGGACCAGGCACTCACGCGATGCCTGCAACGCCCAACCGGCATGTTCCTCCGAGGCAACCACAGACTTCACATCCTTCGGCGAACCGGTGTAGGGATTGTCGAAA
>CATXZX010000336.1 GCA_958404085.1 uncultured Prevotellaceae bacterium
ATGCCTATGTGGATGACCTGTTCGACAAGTCGGTGTTCAGCAGCAAGCGGCGCTTAAAACGGTTTATCCGCACGGTGAACAACGACAAAAAGCTGTTGTGCGACCCATTGGTCCTCTATTGGACAAGCATGATGCAGTACAACGTGCTGCTGATGGTAGCGGACATCGTGAACGAGTAGGTAGTGTACGGAACTGGGTACGATGAATTTCAGATAAAATAGTTGAGCGTATGTATAAGAGGCTTTTATATTTACTGATGATGTCCGTCTGCGGTATTAGTGTGGCGCAGGCTCAAGCGCAAGATACGGTAGCTATCCGCATCAAAGGCGAGGTGCCTGTCATTTCGCGACACGACAGCCTTCTGTTCCGCTCCGTTTTCTATGACAGCCTTCGGTTTGTTTTAGACTATGAGACATTGAAATTTCTGCGAAATGGAATTTGCTGCACCGGAGCAACTTATGGAACGGGAATTTCTTCGGATAGAATCATTACTTCGTCCTCTGATTTATTTAATAGCTTTAGGAGTCCGGTCACGCGGTCGTGGTTTTCGGGGAGTACGTATACGTCGATACGGAATCGGCCGGGTGGAGAGATTTGGCAGGGCGTACCTATTTGTTTAAGACTGTAGCTGATTCTATCAACAATGCGGTCTCTCCTCGCAAACGGGTACGGTATTTTGCCAACCAGTTGTACGATACGTTGCATGCGTACGTGTCCTTTAGCGACGGCGAGCGTGTCCGAATGAAGAACTTGTTGAAGAATTTTCGCCTCCGTTCCAAAAAGTTGCCGACGATATATAGCTTGATCGACAAAAAGTACGGTGGCAATGTCGATGCCTATGTGGATGACCTGTTCGACAAGTCGGTGTTCAGTAGCAAGCGGCGTTTAAAACGGTTTATTCGCTTCGTCTCCAGCGATAAAAAGCTGTTGCGCGACCCGTTGGTCCTCTATTGGACAAGCATGATGCAGTATAACGTGCTGCTGATGGTAGCGGACATCGTGAACGAGTAGGTAGTGAGGGTCTGGACCCTGAAAGGATATAAAAAAGAGTGTACTGCGGGGACAAGCAATGTCCGCATGAGGACGGCGGTTTGTTCCCGCGCTTGCCGACAAAGGACTTCGTATCGGATGGAACACAGTGAATGCAGATGGTGTATGTATGGAGTGGCAGGTGTAGGGATTGCCTCTTCGCTCGCCGTGCCCGGAGTGTTTATGACAGACGGGCGGACGATGCTTTACTTGTTTGTGTTTTCATCCTTGTTGTGTGCTTTCCTGTTGTTTCTTCGTTTCAGTTACAGCGCGGCCCGCAGTTGCCTGACGTTTTCCGCCGTGTGCCTGGGCAGCTGGATGGTGCTGGCGCTGTGTACGGGCGGTCCGCCCATGCCTTTGCACCACGTGTTGGCCGGTGCGTCGGCCTGGCTTTATTATGTAGCGGTCAAGAATCTGTTCGGAAAGGTCAGTCCCGGCGCGGTGCGTCCTGTGTTGTGGGGTGTAGTGGCTGCACTGGCTTTGCAGGGAGTGTGCGGAATGGCGGAAATACTCCGGCGTATGGCGTGCGGAGTGCCCCATACGATGGTGGGCGGCCTTTTCGACAATCCTATCGGCCTGGCTTCGGCCTGTGCCGTGGCCTGTCCGTTCTTGCTCTGTGCCGCCTTTTTCCGTCCGGCCCCGCGGCGTTTGCGGATGGCGGCCGTTGTCCTCCTGACGTTGTTCCTGGGGCTGATGCTGTTGCTCGTTTCGCGTACGGTCCTGGTGGCCACCGTGTGGATGTGTCTGCTGGTGGGTCTGCGCCGTTTCCCGGTTCTTTGGCGGCGGCGCAGGCGTTGGTTGGCCGGCGTGTCCCTTGGCTGTCTTTTGCTGGCGGCGGGCAGCTATTGCCTGAAGAAAGATTCGGCCGACGGGCGTTTGCTCGTTTACCGCTGTTCGGCGCAGCTGATTGCCGGACGGCCCTTTTTCGGACACGGGACAACAGGTTTCAAGGCGGGCTACATGCCCGTGCAGGCGGCTTACTTCCGCGCTCATCCCGACAGCCGTTTCGTTCCGTTGGCCGGCAATGTCTATACACCGCTTAACGACTACCTGTTGTGGCTGGTCCAGTATGGTCTGGCCGGTGTACTCCCGCTGGTGCTGATGGGAGCGGGAGCGTGTGTCGCCCTCCGGCGCGGCCGTTATGCGTGGGAGTACTGGCTCCCCGGCACGGTGCTGGCCGGCGTCGGAGCGATGAGCCTGTTCTCTTATCCGATGACCTATCCGTTTATGTGGTGGGTCGTGCTGACCGTTGCGGCGTGGGTGTTCCGCCGCGAACAACCGCTGCTCCGTCTCCCGGCAGAGCCGCGTGCGGCGTATGTGCTGGCCGGTGCGGCCGTCTGTCTGTCGGCAATGGCCTGTCGCGGCGCGGGGCTGGAGTTGCGTTGGCGCAGTGCCGCCGCGGTGGCCGGCCGTTACGGGCCGTCGCGGGCGCTGGACGCCTATGCCCGGCTGGCTTCCGGTCTTTCGCATCACCCTGATTTCCTGTACAATTATGCCGTTCTGATGAATGCGGCCGGCCACGCCGCCGAAAGCGACAGCCTGCTGGACCGCTATGCGCCGTACGGAGCCGATACCCATGTGCGCCTGTTGGCGGCCGACAATGCCCTTCAGCGGAACGATGCGGCCCGTGCCGGACACCTGTTGTGGGATGCGTATTTTATGGCCCCGGTTCGTTTCATCCCGCTCTATCGGCTTTTCCGCCTTTACAGGGTACAGGATGACACGCTGCGTGCCCGGCAGGTAGCCCGGCTCATCCGGGAAAAGCCGGTGAAAGTGCCGTCAGAAGAAGTAGACTGGATAAAGGAAGAGGCCGGGGCGTACTGCGCGGAGCGCGGCGTGCGCGTTTCGTGCGGCGGCCGGGGGATGCCGTAGAAAAAACGGGCCTTGTTTTTCTTCTTAGCTGGGACTTTTTTGCGAAAAAGTCCCTTTTCGTTTTCTTTTCCTCCGGCTGCTGCCATTTTCCCGTGTCCGGAAAGGCGACTTTTCAGGAAAAAACGCTAATTTTGTAGACTTAATCAAGTAAGAATGTCTGTTTAAAAAAGACCTTTTCCCTATATGGCTGTCGAAATACGCAAGGTATCCAGCTCCCGAGAGCTGAAAAGATTCATCCGTTTCAACTACGAATTCTATAAGGACAACCCCTATTCCG
>CATXZX010000337.1 GCA_958404085.1 uncultured Prevotellaceae bacterium
AAAAGAATATAAATGCGGAAATTTTTTTTTTCATAACGCTAAAAAGTCAATTACTTTCTTTTTTTTTGTCAAGACAGCAACTCATATATCGCCGTATATTCCGGCGCTTCGATATCGATAATGCTGTTTAACCTGGAAGGCATACCCTCCAGTCCCTTGTTTCTGAAAAAGAGATAAGTTTTTCCGACTTCTAACCCTTGTGGAACCAATAGGTTCATAAGTTCCTTGTTTTGGTCCATGCCACCATCACCCTTAAACATTTTTACCACAGAAAGCATGGCGGAACCGCCGGCATAAGGCGAAGTGTAGACAAGCTCATTTACTTTTGCAGTAAAGATGTAATCACTTTGGGATAGCAATTCAGCGTTGCTCAGCTTTTCCTTTACCGATATAACTTTACGGTTTGAAGGCGCAGGAAGCGTTGAAAGAGATTGCATAAATGTATTTTTTGCCTCACTGAGGTTATACCTTTCGGGTGCGAGAACATCAGTACCGGCAATTTCAAAAACGGAATCGCAGTCAACAAGCAGTGTTAAAGGCATCGGCCAGAATTCAGAATCATTTTCATACAGAAAAAGACAATACTCTTTTCCTGATTCAATCAATTTTGAATTTCCATAGATAATAAGCTCTCTCTTTTCAGTCCCACGAACTATATCTGTGATTTTAAGATGATAAAATTGGTTAAAGTCATCGGCCTGTTCTATCCGGTCAATGATACCTATGACGATAATGTCGGACTGTGGAGAAAGTTGTTCGAGCGAAGTGTACTCAAAATCTACCTGCGGGATAGATGCTGACCCTGCTCCTGTGCGCGCACACGCAGACACAGTCAGTAGCAACAGAAATACGGAAACAACGATAATAACCTTTCTAAATCTCATAGAAACCTCCTTATGCTTTTATAGATTAGTTATTAGAACCCCTCACCAATGGTTATGAAAGATTCCCGTTTTTATCGCAAGCCAAGTTAACCACAATGGTTTTTGTATCTACTGTAATTCCAAACTCCTTTCGGATGAAGGTTCCCGTAGCGGATGCGGTATTTCCGCTTTTTGTGGCAGTAGCGGATTTTAAACTCCAATCATTCTCATATATTACATGTGAATATGACGAGCTGGTGCATACTGCCTGATTTCCATCATAGCTAAACGTGCCATGTACAGTTAACGAAAATGCTTTTGTTCCATCATTGTAATGATATGTCCTGGTCTTTGACCCGCTTACAGATGATGCTCTTGATAACTGATACGAAACGGCCGTTACACAATAACTCCCATCAGCGAAGTATTCTACTACCCCATTTTCCGCACTTCTTGCTTTTGCAATAGGAAATGGGGTCAAAATCAAAAGCAACAGAGAAACGGTTATTACTAAAATGTTTCTACGCATATATCCTCCTTAGTCATTCATCAATTACTATTTTGTCTGTAATATATCCGTAATGCGAATTCACATTGTGCGTAATTACATACGATATTGTTACCGATAACGCAATTACGCTAACCACTGCAATACAAACTGCAACTGCGAATGCCATGCGCCCACGTTGCATCTTGCTGTTAATTTCGCCATAAGGCATTTCGGAAAGGAATGCTACGGCAATTTCATCAGGCGTACCAAATCGCTCATAATAGTTTGAAAGCATCGTATCTGGATTTTCCGCAGCATACACTTCAATAGATTTCTTTATGTTTGCAAGAAACTCCTTCCTATGTATCCCTCCGACTGGCAGACGCCTTTTGACCTGTCTAAAATATCTCGTTGCTTGTTTCATTTTCACCTCTCAGTACCTCTATGTTCTAAAATCAATTGCACACCGGTTTGGATAGATTGATAGTCTTCCAAAAGAGTATCACAATACTGCCGTCCGCGCTCTGTGAGCTGGTAGTATACCCGCGTCATTCGCTTGCCGACCAAAACCCGCTTTGTATCCAAGTAGCCGTTATCTTCAAGCCTATACAAAATGGGATATAGTGTCCCTTCCGGTAGAACAAATCTTCCACCACTGATATCACCCAATGCCTGCGCGATTTCATAACCGTACATTTCGCCTTCTCTCAATAACGACAGTACGCATAGGGTAGCTACCCCTCTTTTAAAATAACTCTGTAATACTTCTGGTTGCATGTTTCACCCACAATCAAAAAGATTTATTCAAATGTATCATACTACAAATACATTGATTAGTAAATACTATTTTTACAAAGTTATTTATTGACAAATGGATTGTTCATCTTTAAACTGAAACCAAGGTTAGGAAGTTGACCAAAATAAAGAACTGTTGAGAGCATCTGCTTTTATGAAACAAAAAAGGGGGGAGGGATATGATTTAGGAATAAGTGTGATATATGCCACATAAAGTTTGCGGCATTATTCTCCCAAGTTAGAACTGCTGAAGTAAGTTTTTCTTTGTTGTTACGAATTATAAAAACAAGCGAGGTATTATGCAATGAAACAACTTAAAAAAGTATTATGTCTATTCGTGTTCGTCCTATTGTTCTTTGCTTTTAGCGGCATTGCTTTTGCCAGCGTGAATATCGAGATTATATCCACTCCCGATATTGACACGACTATAGAGAATAGAGAAGTTCCGTTTTCAGATTCACATGGTAGGACATACGAAGAAGTCATCAACACCATGAGGGCACAACATGACTATCTGGTCAAATTTGCGGAAGTTACAAATGAATGGGTCAAAAACAACACCTTCCCAGAGTATTTCGCTGGTGCATATTTCAATGGGACGAAACTTACAATTCAAAGCACCTCCAATGAAGCAGCCGTAATACAAACAATAAAATCGTTGTTTGGCGGTGATGTTGCCATAGCGTCTGCCCAACGTTCCTATTCTCACCTGCTTGAAAAGAAAATGCAGGTTATCGCAGATGCCAGGGACCGTAGCTTGGATTCAAGAGCATGGATTGATATGAAAGCCAATTCTGTCGTCATTGAAATTGCCGAGGAATCTCGCAGGGCCGATGGATATGCCGGCTTTATCAACCGCTTTAATAATGCTCCTTTCGTCATACGGTATGTAGACAGCCTTGAAGTAACTCCCACGAGAGCTATCGGCAATAATACCGGTTGTTACTACGAACCCCCAAATCACACGTCTTCTTTGGGTTGCTGGT
>CATXZX010000338.1 GCA_958404085.1 uncultured Prevotellaceae bacterium
CCAGCCGCATGTACTGGTCCGCACACTGTAAACGCCGTCTGTAGTCCGCGGGTGGGCCGATTGACGGAATGACAAGGTTTTCTCCCGACCTGTCGCCACCCGCGGCGTTGCAGTTTCCCGCCGTACTACGCAAACCGGCATGCAGGAAGTCATACATTCGGACACACGCCGGATAATCGTTGGCAATAGCCGCAAAGTGAGCGATTATCAGACAAATATCTTCGTCAGATTTGGTCATTTCAAAGATTGTTCGCAACTTTGTCACCGTGGTAATAATTACAACGGTGACAAAATATGAAATTCTATAATCGTACTCAGGAAATAGAAGAATTGCGACGAATACAAGGGCGTGCCTTTGAGTCCCGGTCGAGGATGACGGTCATAACCGGTAGGCGGCGCATCGGCAAGACGTCACTTGCCCTGCGTGCCACACAAGGCGATTATCCGGCTGTATATCTATTTGTTAGCAGAAAAAACGAGGCTTCATTATGTTCGGAGTTCTCCACATTGATCTCCTCTCAGCTTAAAATTCATGTACCAGCAGGGATGAAATCGTTTCGGGAACTATTCTATTTTCTGATGGAAGCAGGAAAGAATATAAAGTTCAATCTTATCATCGACGAGTTTCAGGAATTTTTCAATATCAATCCATCTGTATTCAGCGACATGCAGAACATTTGGGATTCATACCGCAACGATACGCACGTAAACCTGTTGCTGATGGGTTCGGTGTACTCGATGATGCACAAAATCTTTGAAAGTTATCATGAACCCCTGTTCGGCCGGGCAGATGCTACGATACGTTTATCCGGTTTCGGCACAGAAACGATGAAAGAGATTATGCGCGATTTCCGTCCCGACTACACCAACGATGAGCTGCTTGCTTTCTATTGCATCACCGGTGGCGTACCGAAGTATATCGAGTTGTTATGCGAGGATACAGATTTGTCGATCGACGGAATGATTCACTTTATTGTCAGAGAAAACTCTCCTTTCATTCACGAAGGCCGTACACTTCTGATTGAAGAATTCGGCAAAGATTACGGACTGTATTTCTCGGTATTGAACTGCATCGCGTCCGGAATAAACACACAGGGGGCCATTGAAGATATGCTGGGAGGTGTGACGGTGGCAGGACATCTGAAACGATTGATTGAAGATTATTCGCTCATTAAACGGGTACGTCCAATCCTGTCGAAGCCACGTTCGCAGAATGTGCAATACGAAATCACGGACAATTTTCTGAAGTTCTGGTTCAATTATTTCGACCGCAACCAGACATTGGTCGAGCTGAATAACTTCGAACGCCTTCGCGACATCGTCCGGTCCGATTATCCGACATTTTCGGGCCATGCACTTGAAAAATGGTTTCGCCTGAAGATGATGGAAAGCCATCAGTACTCGGACATGGGGTCCTGGTGGGAACGCAAAAAGGGAAAAGAAGCCAACGAGATTGACATCGTCGGAATCAAGACCGATAACAAGACGGCCTTGGTAGCAGAAGTGAAGCGCCAGCGGCGCAACTACAATCATAAGGAGTTTATGGAAAAAGTAGAGCGCATAAAGTCTTGCCTGCTTACGGGATATAAAGTCGAAACGGAGCTTCTGACTTTGGAAGATATGTGAGAGCGGTAAATTTTCAATGATACGACAAACAATAAAAGGTCCTTTGGATGAAAAAGCGAATCAGAGTAGTCGGAGCCGCAATCGTCGACGGCGACAAGATTCTTGTTGCCCAGCGTCCCTATTCCGACAAGACTTATAAATCGATGAAGTGGGAATTTCCCGGAGGTAAGATCGAAGCCAGCGAATCCGTGCAGGAAGCCGTCAGGCGCGAGGTCATAGAAGAACTCGGCTGCCCGATAGAGGTCGACGCCCTGTTGCAGGAGATGGAACACGAATACCCTGATTTTATCCTCCGAATGACGCTATGTATATGCCACCCGGCATCTTCTTCGATGCCGAAGTGCCTGGAACATCATGCTATTCGTTGGTGTTCTGCCGACGAACTTCCCTATTTGGACTGGGCCGCCGCCGATGCCCGCTGCTATCCCCGTGTGGTCGACTACCTGAGCCATCGGAAAGAATAAAGAGCCCGCATTGGCCGATAACCGGGACGCGACCGGAAAAGGGTCGACTTACGGACGACCGATAAAGCGTACGGTAAAGTCGACGGCCTTGCCGAAAGCGCGTTCCTGCCCCGCTACGGTGATGAACAAATGGACGGCGTTCCGAAATTCAATGCGCGTCATGCGTTTTCCGACACGCCGGGCCAGTTCCTTGCCCTGGTCGCGCAGAATATCGCGGCCGGCCGCAATGAGCAGCGTGCGCGGCAAACGGCTGAGAACGGAGTCGCTGCAAAGCGCCACGCTTATCTGCGCGTCGTACGGACTGCCGTCGGCCACATAAGCGCTGTCGAAAGCACACATAATCTGTGCGTCGAGCCCGTACCCCGTGCCGTATTTGCGCCAGGAGTCCGACCCATCGTCGAAAGCCTTGGTGACGGGATAAAAAAGGACCAGCGATTCTATCCTATCGCGGCATGCGGGAGAAAGGGCCGTGGCAAGGGCCAGGTTTCCGCCCGAGCTGTCGCCGCCCACGGCGATGCGGTTTTCGTCTATGCCGAGCAGACCGGCATGGCTGTGGGCATACAGTACGGCATGCCGGCAGTCGTCCAGACCGGCCGGAAACGGGTTTTCGGGCGCAAGCCGGTAGTCTACGGCCAACACCTTCATCCGCCCCGAAGCCGCTACGGCCTGGCAGAAGCGGGCACAGCTGTTCAAGCTACCGAATGTCCATCCGCCTCCGTGCAAGTAGATAAGTAAAGGCAGCGGACCGTCGTTACCGGCCGGCTCATACAGTCTGAGGGTCGGAGCCAGCATGCGCGTTTTTACATTTTCCACGGCATCGGGTACCGCGTTCCTCGAATGTCTTACGGCATTCAGGGCCGCAGGGTCGCCCTCGATGGCCTTCCGTATCGCCGCCGTCTGGCGTTGCTGAAGACCGGCGGGCAGGGCGTGCAGAAACCGGTCGGCCTCTTTCTTCATTACGCGGCTGTCGGCGCGGGTTATCCTGTAACTGTCCGGTGTTCGGCAGGCCCCCAGAAAAAAACATGCGGCGGCCGTCAG
>CATXZX010000339.1 GCA_958404085.1 uncultured Prevotellaceae bacterium
TTTTCCCTTCTTTATCTGTTCTGCTGTCTGCTCTATCCGCTTGTCTGCATTCTTCTTTGAGGTTTTTGCTATGGCTGTGGCATACTGTAACGGTGGCATCACCGTATTGTTTCTGCATCATCAGTTGCGCCATAGGTTTACCGACAATGTTGCTTCGTCCCAGAATGACGCATTTTTTTCCGGAGGTCTGGATCTCATATCGTTTCAGCAGTTCCAGAATGCCTTTGG
This sequence comes from uncultured Prevotellaceae bacterium, assembly GCA_958404085.1. Classification (GTDB taxonomy): domain Bacteria; phylum Bacteroidota; class Bacteroidia; order Bacteroidales; family Bacteroidaceae; genus Alloprevotella. The sequence continues at coordinate 229 of CATXZX010000339.1, forward strand.
GAGTTGCCGAAATGTAGCAAGGCAGTCCAATTGCCATGCGGCCCACGTTTATAGGGTGGAAACCGTCCACGTCTTTCCGATAATCTATTGCCTCGATGATTTTCTGTTCGGAGATGTGGCGTGGAAGGGGGAGTTGTACAATAAAGCCATCGACATCGGGGTCTTCGTTCAATGATTGTATCTTATCCAGTAGTTCTTGTTCGGTTATGTCATCCTCATAGCGAATAAGGGAAGACTTGAAACCACAAACTTCGCAGGCTTTGACTTTATTGGCAACGTAAGTTTCGCTTCCTCCATCGTGTCCTACTAAGATTGCAGCCAGGTGCGGACGTTTTCCGCCTTTGGAAATAATATTATTTACTTCGGCTGCAATTTCTTGTTTGATTTTTTCGGAAACTGCTTTTCCGTCTATTAATTGCATGGTGTGTTATCTGAATTAGTCGTTTATATAATTTTATCGCTTGAACTTGGGCATCATACGGCTCATTTTACTGCCGTTCGTAACCAGTTTCATCATTTTACGGGTCTGGTCAAACTGTTTGATGAGCCGGTTGACTTCTTGCAGATTTGTACCCGAACCTTTGGCGATTCGCTGTCGTCTGCTTCCGTTCAGTATTTCGGGATTGCTTCGTTCTTTCGGGGTCATGGAGTAGATAATGGCTTCAACGCTCTTAAATGCGTTGTCGTCGATGTCAATATCTTTAATCGCTTTTCCCACACCGGGAATCATGGATGCCAGTTCCTTTATATTACCCATTTTCTTGATTTGCTGGATCTGGCTCAGGAAGTCGTTGAAGTCAAATTGGTTTTTAGCGATTTTTTTCTGAAGCCGGCGTGCTTCTTCTTCATCGTATTGCTCTTGTGCCTTTTCGACCAGTGAGACGATATCTCCCATACCCAAGATGCGGTCGGCCATACGCGATGGGTGAAATTGATCGAAGGCATCCATCTTTTCGCCTGTTCCGACAAATTTGATGGGCTTTTCGACGACCGTACGAATGGACAGCGCAGCACCTCCTCGTGTGTCGCCGTCTAATTTAGTCAGGATGACACCGTCAAAGTTCAGCCGTTCGTTGAATTCCTTAGCTGTATTGACTGCATCCTGTCCCGTCATGGCGTCTACTACGAACAAGGTTTCGTCTGGTTCGATGGCTTTCTTGATGGCTGTGATTTCCTGCATCATCTCTTCATCAATGGCCAGTCGGCCGGCGGTGTCGACAATGACGAGGTCGTATCCTTTGGCTTTGGCTTCTTGTATGGCGTGACGGGCAATGCTTACAGGATCTTTGCTTTCGGGTTCGCTATAGATAGGGACTCCTATTTGCTCGGCCAGTACGCGCAATTGCTCGATGGCAGCAGGCCGGTATACGTCGCAGGCCACCAACAGCGGTTTACGGTTTTTCTTGTTTTTCTGCCATTGGGCCAGTTTTCCCGAAAAAGTAGTCTTACCCGAACCCTGCAGACCAGACATTAGTATGACTGCCGGATGTCCTTTTAATTCGAGTTCGGCCGTCTGGCCTCCCATCAGTTGGGCCAGTTCGTCGTGGACAATCTTAACCATCAACTGACCGGGTTTGACGGCTGTCAGTACTTTTTGGCCTAAGGCCTTCTCTTTAACTCGGTCCGTGAAACTCTTGGCCACTTTATAGTTGACATCCGCATCAAGCAAAGCTCTGCGTACATCCTTTAAAGTTTCTGCAATGTTGATTTCGGTAATTTTACCTTCGCCTTTCAGTATTTTGAACGACCGTTCAAGTCTTTCGCTTAAATTATCAAACATATTGTCTTGTAATAATATAGGAATTGCTTGCAAAAGTACAAAAAAATACGGAGGTTTTTCGAATTAGCGGCCTGCTTTGTTGAAATAGAAGGCCCATAAATATTTTCAGGACGTTGGTTTTTTGAGAAATCGTTTCAGTTGAAATAATTTATTTTGAAATAATCTGAGTTTTCTTTGGCCCAATGTTTAAAAAGGATTAATTTTGTGCCCGAAAAATTAAGTATTAATCATGTTGAAAATGAGAAAAAGAATTGCTCTTAGTTCCCTGTCGGTGATGTTCTCATCGTTGGCTTTAGCCGGTGGCTATCTGACAAATACAAATCAGAATGTTTTGTTTCTGCGTAATCCGGCTCGCGATGCGGCAATAGCTATCGATGGTGTATACAGTAATCCGGCCGGAGTATCTTTTATGCGTCCGGGGTGGCATTTGGGACTGAATATACAGAGTGCTTATCAGACGCGTACGTCACGTGGTTCTTATGAGATCCATAATTTTGGTCCGATAGACGGCCTGAAGCCTTTTTCAAACGGAATAGGTAATAGCGCCGACGGTGTAAAAAAGTTTAAGGGAGATGCCCAGGCACCAGTCATCCCGTCCTTACAACTTGCCTACGTAGGCGACCGATGGACTTTTTCGGCAAATATGGCTATAACGGGTGGCGGCGGAAAGTGTTCGTTCGATAACGGTCTGGGTACATTCGAGAGCCAAGTGGCCATGATACCCGTGTTGTCCTCTCTGTTGTTGGGTACGAACGACATAAAGTACGATGTAAACAGTTTGGTCGAGGGGCGTCAGTATTATTATGGTATGCAGTTGGGGGCCGGTTACCGGCTGAACGACCGGCTTTCCGCATTTGTCGGAGGGCGTCTGGTGTATGCCGACTGCAATTATTATGGTTATATCCGCAATATCCGTTTACAAATAGGTGGGCAGAGCATGCCGGCTGGTGATGCTTTTAAAGGCAGTGGTTATCCGAATTTTGCCGGACTGGTGGCAGACCGAGGATTGGACTGCGATCAGAACGGATGGGGTTTTACTCCGATTTTAGGAATCGATTATAAAATAGGTAAATTGAACTTGGCGGCAAAGTATGAGTTCAAGACGCGCATACGC
>CATXZX010000340.1 GCA_958404085.1 uncultured Prevotellaceae bacterium
GGTTCCCACTACTTTCAGCTTGCTACCTGTAAGGGTGAAGGCGCGTCCTGCCGTGGCCGAAGCATCCTGTGCACGGGTGGAGGCATCCTGTACGCCGCCGATGTACATGGCGCTGCCTTTCTCGCCGATGATGCCCACTGTGGTTGCCTTGATGGCTTCCCGCAGGTCGGCGCCTACGTTGAAGTTCACCACGATGGAGTTCTTTGCCGGATTCCAGGTGGAGTTTTCTATGACGCCGCGGAAAGCGACTGAGGCGTAATACAATCCCGTGTTCACACTCATGCCGGTCATCAGCATGCGTTTGATGACCCGTTTTTGCAGGTCGAAGACGTGGCGGATGGTTTCTTCACGCAGACCGGAGTCCTCCGCTTTCAGTTCGGCGATGATGTGGTTTTCGTCCGCACTGCCGATGGATACGGGGACGAGGATCATGTCCTCCTTGTTGTCCACGGTCACGGTGTTGTCCGCCAGTTGGCCGTTGATTTGATACTTGATTTCGTTTGCCATAATTTATAAATATTTATAATGAATACTATCGGTAAAACCGGAGTCTTGCCGTTGTTAATAATTCGAATAATTATGGCATGAGGAATGAGTTTCTTGGAGAAAAGCCGGGAGGGAGTTTCACAAAAAAATCATTCCAACATGCCAAAGAACGAAAGCCCGTTTGACATGTTGGAATGATTTTATAAATATAGGGTAACGCTTAAAAGTCAGGCGTTAATATGTGATGTTATACATCTCTCATTTTACCTGATTATACTTAGGTTAATTCCTTGTTTTACACCTGTACTTCCTCCGCTCTCTCCAGTTCGCACCCTCGGAACTGCATGATGATGCAATGGAGCTGTGTGCCCTGTCGCAGTTGCTCCACACGTGGGGCGGCAGCGTAGAGGCGTATCTGGTTTACGGCATCTTGCCATTGGGCTTCGGCCTTAGAATCAGAGTCCTTCACAGCCAGGTACTTCAATTCGATGATGTAGCTGTGGGCAACGGCGTAATGGGTAAGGTCCGCCATCAGGAAGAGGTCGCAGAAACCGTGGTTAAGTTCCATCTCGGGGGCAACCAGATAGTAGTTGCAGATGCTGAGGTAGGCAGTGAAGAACCCTTGCAGGTTGCGTTCACCCTCGATGGCGCTGCGCACGGCGGAATTTTCCTTATAGGCCCGGGCGATGAATTCAAGACCGGAACGCCACTCGCCTTTGTAGGCCATGGCATCAAACTGGTCCATAAGACGTTCGAGGTTGATGCTGTGCTTCTCCTGATACTCTTCGAGCATAAAGTCATAGTACTGCTTGCGCACGTTGTTGTTGGGGATGCCCAGTACCGGACGTTGCCCGTCCGTACCCACGATGGTAAGCATACCGTAGTAAAAGAGCAGGCTGGGAAATATCTCCGGCTTGATGATGTCACGGGCGGGAAAGGTGGTCACCAAATTAGCAACGATTTGTCCCTCCTCGGCGATACGGCGTAGCACGCCCTTACGGTCGCCGTCCAGGCGGTCCAGTTGGATGAGCTTCTTCATCTTGTTGTAATCCGTGCGGGTGTTGGGATCAATCATCTGTTCGGGCGCTTTGCCTCCATTAATGTAGTGCTGCAGGTAGTAGAGAACCATGTCGCAGTTGAACATCTTGGGGTCGCTGTCCAAACGGTCTTTGGCAAAGCAATAGTTGTCGTACCAAGGCTTCATATCGGCAATCATCGCTTCGATGTCTCCATTGTGCTGTCCGGCATCCTTATAGTACTGCAACATTTGGCGCACGTCTTCTTCGCTGAATCCCAACATTCGGTTGAATTCCGGTTCGGTACTGATGTTCCAGCCGATGTTGAATCCGCTGGTGAGGTCATCGAGCGTGACGGGGCTGACGCCGGTCATGAAGATGCGCTCGAACATGCCCTTGAACATCTTGAATACATCACGGTAGAAGCCGCTGGCGTGGGTGAGCGAGTGATAAGCCTCGTCACCCTGCTCGTTGAGCACTACATTGGTGAAGTTATCATATTCGTCGATGATGAGGTAGAGACGGGCGCCGCAATTCCGGGCCTGTCTATCCAGAAAGTTGATTTTGGTGGTGGCATCGGGCTGCTCTTTCATTTCCTGCTTAAAGCCGGGGTAGTAATAAGCTTCGTAAACGAACGCGAAGTCGTCCAAAGCACCGCAACAGTAGTTGTTGAAATTTATGGCCAGCCTGTCCGCTTGTCCGCTGACGCGGGAAAAGTCGAGAGACAGAATCTGGTAGGCGCCCTGCAAGGGCGTAGGGTACTTGCCCACCCACAGGTTACCGAACCGTGCCTTGAACTTAGGCTTCTGCGCGATGTCGTAGTAGGCCCGCAGCATACTCAGGAAGATGCTTTTACCGAAGCGCCGGGGACGGATGAAGAACAGGCTACGAGGCTGCTTCTCCAGTAAGGGTAGATACATAGTCTTGTCTACATAATACTGGTTTTGCTCCACTACTGTGACGAAGTTGGAGACGCCGTAAGGGATTTCTTTTATATTTTCTTCCATGAGGATATGTATTTTATGAGTCATTCTGAAAAGAATAGAACAAAAGTAACTGATTATTGAAGAAGTAACAAAGAAAAGGGGAAAAAAGATGGTACAGCACATAAGTACCACTTCATTATTAGTTTATACTATGAAAATAGACCAATCTATATAATTTGTACTTACTAAAATTCAGGCTTCGCAAGTAGCCCGAAAGGCTTTCAGACTACTTGCGAAACTTGAATTAAAAATCATTCCAACATGTCAAAGAACGAAGGATTCTAAATCCTAATATTAGAGGCAAGCGGATTACAAATCCGCTTGAACGAGGCTATTTAGTAATGGAAAGCAACTGCGTAATAGTCAGATTCTGCTGTATATTTATCCATTAATACCCATTTAAATAAGGCTGTGCCTGATGACGTGTTTATATTGCTTATCCTTAGGCCGCATTCATATATATCGGTATAGTCTGTATTATAAAATCTGCCCTCAATGAAAACATTGGTAAAATATGCCGGGTAGGATTGAGTTCTCTCTCCATCTATGACCCAATCACCAATTTTAAAGAAATCTCTTAATATAGGCCAACCAGGCATGAACCAACCATTTCCCATACTATTTATTTTGTTAA
>CATXZX010000341.1 GCA_958404085.1 uncultured Prevotellaceae bacterium
GCATGAGGGACGGACCGGTGCGGATACGATTCACATCCTGGCGCGCCGGCACTGGGGACGCGAAGCTACCGAAGACGAGATTCGAAGCATTTACGAGGCCAAATGCCGTGCATTCAACGGCTGTACCGAACCGCCGCGTATGCCCGGTGCGGCGGAAGTGCTGCAAAAGGTGGCGGCGGACGGTTGCCGCATCGTGTTGGTCACAGGCAGTGGGCAACGGTCGCTTCTGGATCGTCTGGAACACAATTTTCCTCATACATTCGCACCTGATAATATGGTGACGAGCTTCGATGTGGAACACGGTAAGCCCCATCCGGAGCCTTACTTGCGTGGCCTGGCCAAAGCCGGTGTTTGTCCGTGGGAGGCGATGGTTGTGGAAAATGCGCCGTTGGGCGTCCGGGCCGGAGTGGCGGCCGGTATATTTACCGTGGCTGTCAATACAGGGCCGTTGGATGACCGGGTGTTGCTCGATGCCGGAGCCAATTGGCTGTTTCCCTCCATGCAGGCTCTGGCCGACGGATGGACTGGATTTTTTGAAACATTGCGCTGATTCTCTTTTCTCGGGCTACCGGATTGCCGGAGCCGCTTGATGTATGTCAAGAGTTTTGTCTGTTTGTCCTTCAGTACAGTCGGCCGTATTTGTTTTTTTGCTATATTTGTAAGTTATCCGTCCGGTTCGGAACCGGGTTATGGGCGCGGTGTGGAACGGGGCGGAGAGATTGTATAATTGTTAGCAAAAAATGCTGGAGATATGAAGAAGTTTATAGCAGTGTGCTTGTCGGCAGGACTTTTGTTGGCCGTTCAGGTACGTCCGGCCGACCGTATTTATGTATCGCCTGCCGGAAACGACAAACATACCGGTACGATTGGTTCTCCGCTGCGGACACTTGACGCAGCCCTGAAGAAGTCTTTTTCCGTAAAAGGCGGCGAGTGCGAAATTATATTGCGCGGTGGTCGTTACGAACTGGACAAGACGCTTGAAATTGGCGGCGAGAAAGGGAATGGCCGGCTTACGTTGCGGGCGGAAAAGGGCGAGAAAGTTTATGTATCCGGCGGGCGTCGCATCGCACGTAGTCGGTTGCGTCCTGTAAAAGACGCTGCTGTTCGGAACCGCTTACAGCCGGAGGTGCGCGACCGGATTTACGAGATTGATTTGCACAAGGCCGGCATTCCGGTGGCCGGACTCCGACCTTCGGGTTTCGGCCGACCGAGTTTGCCGGCATGGACCGAGTTGTTCGAAGAGGGCAAACCGGCGCACATAGCCCGTTGGCCCAATGATACGACGGTGCTGATAGGCAAGATTCACGAGGCCGGTACGGGAGAACACAAGGCCGAGGCCCGCTTGCCGGTGTTCGAGTATCAGGAAGAACGTCCGTCCCGTTGGATAAAAGCAGACAGTTTCTGGATAGGAGGTTACTTTGCCCACGGTTATGCCGACGACATGATAAAAGCAGCCCGCGTCGATACATCGGCTCATACGATACATGCGGCGCAGCAGACGGTTTACGGTTTTATGACAGGCGCACCTTGGCGACGCTGGTATGCGCTGAATTTGTTGGAGGAGCTGGATGTGCCCGGAGAATATGTGCTGGACGAGAAAAAAGGAAAGTTGTATTATTATCCGCAGGCCGGTAAAGCGGGCGATATTCATGTGTCGGTACTCGACGGGCCGCTTGTAGCCATCGAGAACTGCGCAGATGTTTGTATAGAGGATGTTGTCTTTGAATACGGACGCTCTATGGCTGTCTATATGGAGAACACGCAGAACGTGCGGGTGCGCGGCTGTATGATCCGTAATATGGGCGGTGTCGGCGTATGTATAGGGCGCGGCACGATTACGGCCGGGAAAAAAGGTGTGAAACCGCATGCTGCGGAAGCCGGCGGCGAACCTGTTTCCCGCATGGTGGGCGATTTGCAGGGAAAAGTCTATGAAGATGTCTTGTTCGACCGACATGCGGGCAAAGGAAACGGTGTTGTCGATTGCCGCATCTATAATGTGGGGGCCGGAGGGGTCAGTTTGGGAGGTGGAAACCGGGCCAGACTGGAAGCAGCCGGAAACTTTGTCGAAAACTGCCGCATTCATGACTTCAACCGCGTAGAAAAATCGTATCGGGCCGGTGTCTGGATAGACGGAGTGGGCAATCGTGTTACGGGATGCGACATTTATAATGCGCCCAGTATGGCCATTCTTTTTCACGGAAACAATCATTTGATAGAAAAGTGCGACATAACGAATGTCTGCAGCGAGGTCGATGACCAGGGCGCTATCTATTATGGCCGTGACCCTTCGGAGAGGGGGCACGTTATCCGTTATTGTTATTTCCATAAACTGAGTCCGCGCCACCGTGTGACGGCCACGTACCACGACGACGGCGCTTGCGGTGCCGAGGTCTATGGCAATGTGTATTATCAGGCCGGCTCGCTTCCGGTTCTCATCGGTGGTGGACACGATAACGTATACCGTCATAATTTGTTTATAGATTGTCCTGTCGCCATCCATATCGATAACCGGATGCAGGGCTGGGGAAAAAGTATGCTCGCAAGCGGAGGCATTGCGGAGCGGCGCCTGAAGCGAGTCCGTCATACGCAGCCGCCTTACAGCACGGCTTATCCGGATTTGGTCGCATATTGGGATGAGCATCCCGACCTACCTAAACGCAATGTGTTCGAAGGAAATTTGTTTTATCGCATCGGCAATGTAGTACGCGGGCGTACCGAGTGGGGCGAGTTCCTCAACAATTGGGTGACGCAGGCCGACCCCGGTTTTGTGGACGCATCGCATCCGATAAAAGGATTCAGACCCGATGCTCTGGTATTCCGTAAGATAAAAGATTTTCCCCATTTGCCATTTGCCGAGATGGGATGTCGTCTGCCGGCCGATAGCAGCGATAACAAACCTCAATAAATAAAATGTGATGAAAAGGAGTGTTTTTTTGTTTTTGACGCTGGCCGTATGGCTTTTTGCCGGTTCTCCTGTACATGGGAAGGCCTCGGCATCCGTAAAGATTCGGACAAAAGGTTTTGCGAAAGGTGAAGTCCTTGATTTTGCGAGTCGCGAACTGGAAGATTATTTGGCCCGGGCGATGAAACAGAACGGATGGAAAGAGAAAATGGCGTTCAC
>CATXZX010000342.1 GCA_958404085.1 uncultured Prevotellaceae bacterium
GGCTGGCGTAGTAGAAGCGGCCTTCGCGTGCGTTGTAACCGTAGAAGTTGCTCACTTCATAGTCGCCGCTCGTCAGCTGTTTGACCAGCTTGCCTCCCGTGGTGTACCAGTACAGGTGTTTGTATCCGTTGCGGTCGCTCACCATCAGGAAGTTGTTTCCGTAGAACTTCAGGTCCGTGTATGCGTTTTCGCAAACGTATTTGTCCGACTTTTCGCGTAGGATGAGTTTGCTGACGGTCGAGCGCGGATTGACCATGTAGATGTCCATCTGGCTTTGGTGGCGGTTCAGGGTCACGACGGCCAGCTGGTTGGGGTCGCTGGTGAAGTGGATACGCGGAATATAGCCGTCTTTGTCCATCGGGATGTCCATCTTGCGCGTCGCGTGGCTCTTGATGTCGTAGGTCAGTACGCTGACGGTCGAGTTCGTTTCGCCGGCTACCGGATATTTGTACGTATAGTTACCCGGATAGGTGGCGTATTGCTGGTGCCGGGGGGCCGCACCCTGATAGAGCGGGAAGGAGTAGAGAGGTACTTTCGACTCATCGTAGCGAATCCAGGCCAGCATGGTGCCGTCGGCGTTGAACTCGAACGAGCGGGCCGTACTGAATTCCTCTTCATAGACCCAGTCGGGCAGACCGTTCAGCACTTCGTTGTACTTGCCGTCTTTGGTCACCTGGCTCTCGCTGTTGTTGAAGAGCAGTTTTACCAGGAACAGGTTGTTGTCGCGTACGAAGGCTATCTGGTTTCCGTCCGCCGAGAATATGGGCATCTGTTGTTTGCCTCCCTTCGACAGGGGAGTCAGTGTGTTGTTGGCTACGTCGTACAGGTAGTAGCGTGCGCGGAACGAGCGGCGGTAGATGGACTCCGTCTCCGTCTGGATGAGGATGCGTTTTTCGTCCGGCGACAGGATGTAGCCGTCTATGCGCGCCAGTTGGTGGTTGCGCGCCGTGTTTACGTCAAACAGGATGCCGGTCTGTTTGCCGGTGCGGAACGAGTGGCGCACGATTTGTTTGCCGTCGGGGCTGATGCGTGCGTAGCTTTCCCCGTCCAGCAGAGGCCGGGTTCCCCACAGTTGTTCGGCGGAATAAACACCGCTTGTGATGTCCTTTAGTGTCAGTGCGGCCCGGCACGACCAGGCTGCAATACAGAAAATGCATGTAAATAGAATCCGTTTCATGTTGTATGTTTCGATTAATGTGTACAAAGTTAGTGAAAGGTGAGCGCAATAGCAAATGAAAACTTGTTTTTAATTTGTTATTGCCGAACTGCATCCTAACTTATGAAGAGTTAGTGAAAGGTGAGCGCAATAGCAAATGAAAACTTGTTTTTAATTTGATATTGCCGGGCCGCTTTTTGTCTTCTTTAAGGTTGCTTGTCTTGCCCGGTACGTACCGTTTCCGAAAACGGCCGTGTTATTTCGAAAAAGCAGGCCGCTTTTCGGAAAAACCTCCCAGCTTTTTCCGAAAACCTGTTTTTCTGTGTTGCAGATTGGGTTTCGTAGTATTTTTTTAGTACTTTTGTATAGCTTAGAATCATGGCTGTTACCAATCTACCATACAACGATTATACGACTTTTTTGCGCCGCCATTTCGATGTGAAGGTGCAGAAGTTGACGGTGAACGCCGGTTTCACCTGCCCCAATCGCGACGGTACGGTGGGGTGGGGCGGTTGCACCTATTGCAACAACCAGACGTTCAATCCGGACTATTGCCGTACGGAGCGTTCCGTGACCGAACAGTTGAAGGAGGGCAAGCATTTTTTTGCACGCAAGTACCCGGATATGCGCTACTTGGCCTATTTCCAGGCCTATACCAATACCTATGCCTCGTTGCCCGCGCTCCAGCGTCTGTACGAGGAGGCGTTGTCGGTGGACGGCGTTGTCGGACTGGTCATCGGCACCCGGCCCGACTGCATGCCCGCCTCCCTGCTGTTTTACCTCGAGCAGTTGGCACGCCACACGTTCGTCTTGGTGGAGTACGGCATCGAGAGTACCAGCGACGATACGTTGCGCCGCATCAACCGTGGCCATACGATGGCCGTTGCGGCCGATGCCATAGAACGGACGGCGGCCTGCGGCATACCGGTGGGCGGCCACGTGATACTGGGCCTGCCCGGCGAGGACGACCGTTGCCTGATGCGTCAGGCCCGCGATGTGTCGGCCCTTCCGCTGACGTTGCTCAAGATGCACCAACTCCAGTTGGTGCGCGGGACGCGCATGGCGGCCGAGTTCCGGGCCGACCCTTCGGCCTTCCGTCTCTATACGGCCGATGAGTACGTGGATGTCGTTGTCGGTTACCTGCGTCGGTTGCGTCCGTCGCTGGTGGTCGAGCGGTTTGTGTCGCAGTCGCCCCGCCAGTTGCTCCTGGCACCTGACTGGGGGCTGAAGAACTATGAGTTTACGGCCCGCGTGGTGCGTCGCATGCAGGAACTCGGTGTCCGGCAGGGCGATTGCTACGAAACTGAATAAAGAAGAACACAGAAATCAATATACACATATCATATAACGAAGAAAAAACTACATGATAAAACAAGTGTTTTGGGACGTATGTACGCCTGATGCCGCGTGCCGGACAGTCGCTGACCGGTGCGCGAACTTGCAGGAACAGCTTGCAGCCCTTTGCGGAACGGCTGACAGGCTGGTATTCGTGCGCCTTTTTTTCAGCGATATGGCAAACCAGTTGGCCGAGGTCGTCGCTTCGCCGCTCTATACCGGGTGGCTGGACAAGGCGGCCGTCTCGTGGGTGGAGCAACCGCCACTCGACGGGTCGCGTATCAGTCTGCTTGTGGCCTATGCCGCACCCGGTGTGGCGGTAGAGCGGCAGGGGACCTCCGACCGTATGCGCATCCGGGTGGCGGATGCGCCCGAAGTCTTTTTCCAGCGTGTCCGTTTCAGTCCGGCCGAGGCTTCCGTTCTGACTGTCGCGCAGCAGACGGAGGAGGCCTTCCGGCGCCACGCCGAGTGGATAGCTCCTATGGGGCTGACGCTCGAGGCCGATTGCCAGCGTACCTGGATCTATGTGCGCGACATCGACAACAATTATGCCGATGTGGTGAAGGCCCGCAACCGGGTGTTCGATAGCGAGGGGCTGACCGAACACTACATAGCTTCTACCGGCA
>CATXZX010000343.1 GCA_958404085.1 uncultured Prevotellaceae bacterium
AGTTTGGAAATACCCGCTTTTTTTAATGCATCGACAGAGAACGTATAACCCAGTTCCACGTTCTTCAGACGCAGATAGTCACCTTTGCGCAAGAAATAAGTATTCTTATTGGAAATCCAGTATTGATCTTCGCGTTCATAAGTACGTGGTCCGTTTGCCGTCGGGTTATCAGGAGTCCAACGTTGGTCGTAATATTCTTTCAGGAAATTACCGATCGTACCGGACCAGGTTTGAATATATACCTGACCTCCTGTTGCTCCCTGGAACAGGGCCATCAAATCCCAATTTTTCCAATTTAACCCTAATGTCAAACCTGCGACGAAACGAGGTTCTTCGTTTTTGTCTGAACGGATGCGGTCATCTGCATCGATTTTGCCGTCGTTGTTGATATCTTTAAAACGTATGTCGCCAGGTTGTGCACCTTCCCAGTGTGGGTAGGCATCGATTTCCGCCTGGTTGTGGAAGATACCGTCAGCAACATAGTACAGGCTTGTGCTCACTGGCAATCCTGTTGAAACCTGCCATGCGGGAGCTCCCGGAGTTTCATCCCAGAATAAAATTTTATTACGGGCATAGGTCGCATTTAATGATACATTATATTGCACATCACCGATATTGTCATTCCAACCTACCAACATGTCAAAACCACGGTTTTTCATTTCACCGATATTTTCTCGTGGTAATGTGATACCTGTGATTTCCGACAGAGATGCGTTACGGGAAATCAACATGTTTGTACGTTTATGATAAAATGCATCAGTTTCGACACTTAACCGGTTTTGTAAAAATTTGAAGTCAAGGCCGACATTGTAAGTTGTACCGACTTCCCATGTGATGTTAGGGTTCGGAGTGCGTACGGCGTACAGACGTTTACTTTCTTCACCGCCGAATACAACTCCATGTTCTGTAAATCCGTATGTATTCAGGTATTGGATGGAACGGTCGTATTCATTGTCCGAATTTAATAAAGCGTCGTTACCTGTCTGTGAAATGGATGCACGTAGTTTAAAGTAGTCGATAAAACGGACATTTTCTTTCCACCAGTTTTCTTCAGAAACGCGCCATGCGACAGATGCACCCGGGAAGAATCCGTAGCGTTTGTTTTTGGGGAATCTGTAAGAACCGTCAGCACGCCATACAAATTCAAACAAATAGCGCTCCAAGTAATTGTAGGATACACGTCCAAAATAGTTCAAGCGAGCTTCTTCCCATGAATAACCAGTGTTTTTCATACCGACGTCGCTACCCAGATTTAATTCCGGTTTAGTATCGGATATGAAACCTTGGCGGAATGCACTCGTAAAATCATAATCTTTTTTCTGGGCTTCAATACCGAACGTAACTCCTAAATTGTGCTGGCCGAATGTACGGTTGTAATCGATCAGTCCGTTCACCATCCAGGATGTAGCATCACTGTGCTCACGTGATAACTGCGCATTGTCCACATAACGTTTGGCAGCAGTCAGGCCGGAGCTGTTTTTATTAACGCCGTCCCAAGAATATAACAGGATTGGTTTTTCGAATTTTTTCCTGTTATAGAAATGCTTGTCATAAGAACCGTTTCCTCTTATGGTTAAACCTTCAATCCAAGGAATTTTAATATTGACTGATAAGTTATTTTGGATATAGTAATTTTTCTGGTTGTCGAAACCTGCTATATCTGTGGAGGTTACTGCGGGATTATCGCCACGTTCCAAGTCTGGACCCGGCTCGCCTGTTGGCCAATATGCATTTTGAGTTGGTTTTCCACGACGGATACCGGAAAAAATACTACTTGCCGATTTCATCGGGTATTTCGTATTCTCTAGACGGGCGATGCTACCCAACTGGAAACTTACATATTTACTTGTGTTGATATCTAAGTTCATACGCAAGCTATATTGATCATATCGGTTTGCCGAGTTTTTATAAATACCATCCTCGCCGTTAGCTGCGAAGTTGACATAGTATTTCATCTTTTCAGATCCTCCCTGTACACCTACGTCGGCACGATACATTGGAGACGCATTCTTGATTGTTGTGTCAAACCAGTCTGTATCTGGATGTCCCCAAGGATCGGAACCGTCTTGGAATAAACGTAAGTCTTCGTCTGTCCATGTTCCCGGATTGATTTCGTTGACCATTGTGGCATATTCGAATGCATTGGCCATTTTAGGAAGGCGTGTCGGCTGTGAAAAACCGCCGCTGGCATTGAATGTTACAGTGGCTTTTCCTTCTTTACCGCGTTTGGTCGTAATAAGGATTACACCGTTTGCGGCACGTGCACCGTAAATTGCGGCAGATGCGTCTTTTAATACGGAAATAGATTCGATTTCGGTCGGGTTCAAACGGTTAAAACCACCGTCGCGATCCGGAATACCGTCGATTACAACGAGGGGATCGTTGCTTCCCAATGAGTTTGTACCGCGTACTCGTATTGTAGTTCCACCGCCACCCGGTTCATCTGATTTTTGGAAACCGATGACCCCCGGCATACGGCCTACCATACCGTTTGACAAGTTGGTTGTCGGCGAAGCTTTCAGTTCTTCACCAGATACACTGGCAACAGAACCGGTCACAGTCACTTTCTTTTGTGTGCCGTAACCGACTACTACTACTTCTTCCAGTTTTTGAGTGTCTTCTTTTAAAGTTACATTGATCGTTGATTGGTTACCAACTGGAACTTCTTGAGCTTGATAGCCGATGTAAGAGAAAACAATAGTTGACTTGGAGGGTACCTCCAATGTATAATTACCGTCGATGTCGGTAATTATACCGATTGTAGTTCCTTTTACTGCGACGTTAACACCGATTAGGGGTTCACCAGTTACATCCACTACGGTACCTTTTATGGTTTTTTGCTGTGCAAATGCCGTAGCTGTAAACATGACGCAAAGTAGAAAACAACCGAGCGTCCTGAATAAATGGTTTAAAGAATATCTTTCCATGTTTTAGAGATATTAAATGAATATAAGGTTAAAAGCATTAATGGATAATGGTTTATCCGTTTGGGAATGGATGTTGAGCTATGTTTTCATAGGCAATAGTAGTTTAATTAGACGTATGTTTGTAAAGAATAATTGCATTGAAGAATTTTCACCTGGTCGCATATAATTTAACTTTTAGGTTAACATT
>CATXZX010000344.1 GCA_958404085.1 uncultured Prevotellaceae bacterium
CTTCCAGGATCGTAACCGTCGGGATATCCACATCATTCGACGGCTCATCCAGAATCAATACATTCGCTCCGCTGACCAGCACAGACAACAGATACAGCCGCCGTTTTTCTCCACCGGAGAGTTTGGAAATCGGGGTGTACTGCATATCCGGTGTGAATAAGAACCGCTCCAGCATCTGTGATGCACTGATTCTGCCGTCTCTTGTCTGCACATATTCTCCGATCTCTTTCACATAATCGATCACACGCTGATTGCTGTCTTTGATCGGCAGCTCTTCCTGTGCCAGGTATCCGATACCGTTCTGGGCACGCTTGTACACCGGATATTTGGTTATGTCCGTATCATTTAAAAATATCTGCCCGCCATTTGGAACTACAAGGCCCGTCGTCATATAAAACGACGTGGTCTTTCCCGCGCCGTTCGGTCCCAACAAACCTACAATCTCGCCCTGCTTCACGTCAAACGAGACGTTATTCACAACCGTGCGCTTACCATATTTTTTTACCAGACCTTCCGTTCGGAGAACCATCTTTTTGTCGTCGGTTCTTTGCAGCATTTCGTCTGTCGCCATTCTTCATTTTTTGTTTCGGGGGCAAAAATACACATTTTGGCATTAAAAAAGCCTCCAGAAACAAAAACTATCTCTAAAACCTGAGTTTTTAACGGGAATTCACTACTTTTGCCGAGTGAAATTACCTGTAAAATCCGAATTATGTTTATTCATTCAGCATTAGTTTCGCTCGGACGTTACCTTCAGTTGATGGGACGTACCTTTTCGCGCCCCGAGCGTATGCGTATGTTCTTTAAACAATACATAAAAGAGATGTCGCAACTGGGAGTCAACTCCATTGGAATCGTACTTCTGATTTCGTTCTTCATAGGTGCCGTCATCTGCATCCAGATAAAGTTGAACATACAAAGTGTATGGATGCCCCACTGGGTATCGGGCTATACGACGCGCGAAATCATGCTCCTCGAATTTTCCAGTTCCATCATGTGCCTGATTCTGTCCGGCAAGGTAGGCTCGAACATCGCATCGGAAATAGGCACCATGCGCGTCACGCAACAAATTGACGCCCTGGAAATCATGGGAGTCAACCCGGCCAGTTTCCTTATCTTGCCCAAAATAACCGGACTCATGACCATGATTCCGCTGCTGGTAGTATTCAGCATCGTATCGGGTATCATAGGTGCTTATGCCACAGCCTACATAGGCCACATCATAACGGCCACAGACCTGACGGCCGGCATGCAGCATCAGTTCAACCAGTGGTTTGTATGGATGGGTATCATCAAATCCGTATTTTTCGCCTTCATCATCTCCAGTGTCTCGGCATACTATGGTTACACCGTAGAGGGCGGTTCGTTCGACGTAGGAAAAGCCAGCACCAACGCAGTGGTATCCAGTAGCATGCTGATTCTCTTTTCCGATTTATTCCTCACCCAACTTTTATCTTAACAATGTTTCTGATTTATGATTGAACTGGTATCTTTAAATAAATCATTCGGCGACAAGAAAGTACTGAAAGGCATCAGTACGACGTTCGAAAACGGAAAAACGAACTTGATTATCGGCCAAAGCGGGTCGGGCAAGACAGTCCTCATGAAATGTATCGTAGGTTTGTTTGAACCTACATCCGGCAACATTCTATACGACGGACGCGACTTTGTACGCATGACAAAAAAAGAACGTACCCTCATACATAGGGAAATGGGAATGATTTTTCAGAACTCAGCCCTGTTCGACTCCATGAGCGTCCTTGAAAATGTAATGTTTCCGCTTGACATGTTTTCCGACAAATCATACAAGGAGCGGGTACGCCGTGCACATTTCTGCCTGGAGCGCGTCAATCTCTCCGACGCCGAGTCCAAATTTCCCGGAGAAATCAGTGGAGGCATGCAAAAACGCGTAGCCATCGCGCGCGCCATTGCCATGAATCCCCGTTACTTGTTTTGCGACGAGCCGAACTCAGGGTTAGACCCCAAGACGTCGCTCGTCATCGACGATCTTATCCACGGAATCACCAAAGAGTTCAACACAACGACCATCATCAACACGCATGACATGAATTCGGTCATGGGAATAGGCGAACACATCATCTTCATAAACGAAGGAAAGAATGAATGGCAAGGAACAAAAGACGAAATTGTAGACTCAACGAACACACGTCTGAACAGTTTCATCTTTGCTTCCGATTTGTTCCGCAAAATCAAACAAGCCGAGATCAACGAAAAGAAATAGGAGGCCGAAAAATGCGCCAAAAAATACAGCGAGATCATCCTATTGGTAAATAGAGATTATCTCGCTTCATCATTTTATAAAAATCACGCTACAAAAGTCGGGGTGAAAGGATTCGAACCTTCGACCCCCTGGTCCCAAACCAGGTGCGCTAACCGGACTGCGCTACACCCCGCTCAAAAGCAGTGCAAAGGTAACACATTATTTTAAAAGGGCAAAGCGAATCTTTCTTTTTAATCAAAGCGGATTGCTTTTGCCGGCTGTATGCGCGACACCAAAAAACTTGGAATGATCAGAACCAGCATAGACAACAAAAGGGTTCCCAAATTCAACAATACAAGCACCCTTATGTCGAACAGTACCGGAACACTGTCTACATAATAAATAAGCGGATCTAACTTGACGATTCCCCATTGGTGTTGCACAAACAACAATATCAGGCCACCAACATTGCCCCACAACAGCCCCCTCCCTATGATAAATGAAGCATAATACAGGAATACATGCCGTATCAGACGATTGTTTGCTCCCAAAGCCTTCAGAACGCCAATCGTATTCGTCTTTTCCAATATCAAAATCAACAAACCGCTAATCATCGTAAAGCAAGCTACTGCCATCATCAGCCCCAGAATCACCCATACGTTAAGGTCGAGCAACTTCAACCAATCGAAAATCTGCGCATACCGTTCCGTTATGCTGAACGCCGAATACGATGCGCCGAAACGGTCCTGCAAGCGCGCAATTTCCTTATTGATCCGGCCTGTACTCACATTCAACTGAGAAAAGTCATGCAGGTAAATTTCCAACGCGCTACTTTGATCCGAATCCCATCGGTTCAGTTTATTGACCGAATAAAGGTC
>CATXZX010000345.1 GCA_958404085.1 uncultured Prevotellaceae bacterium
AGTGCCGCGCACAACATCAATCGGTTTTACGGTCAGAATGGGCAGCGGAAACTGGGCACAGTTCGCCGCAAGCAGATACGTATCGAAGCCCGTCAGGTCGCTGACGGCCCCGCCGCCGCGCAAGATGACCACCACGTCCCATTCCTCGCGCTCGGCGGCAATCCGGTCGAGCGCCGCTATCACCGAGGCCTCTACCCGTTCGCCCTGCATGACGGCCGGAAACAGTTTCACGTCGAACCGATAGGGCGAGGAGGCCAGCTGATGACAAAAATCACCGTATCCGGCAGCCGTATCGCTCGATACGACAGCTATCCGCTGCACCAGACGCGGCAGGACAAGTTCACGGTTCAACGTCAACACGCCTTCGTCGTCCAGTTGTTGCAGAATCTCGCGCCGCCGGCGGACCAAGTCACCCAACGTATAGGTGGGATCGATGTCCGTCACTTCGAGCGAATAGCCGTATAGTTCGTGAAAACCGACACGGACAGCCACCTGTACCTTCATTCCGGCAGCCAGGCGTTGCCCCGTTTCGCGCTCGAAGTAAGGAGCGAGCAGCAAATACACATTCGACCAGATGATGCCGCGTGCCCGGGCTACCAGGTTACGGTCCGAGACATCCTTCTGTACGAACTCCACGTAACAATGGCCGTTCGAGGCCACGCGCGCTTCGCTCAACTCGGCCCGGAGCCAATAGACCTCGTCCATCGTCAGTTCCAAGGTGCCGCGGACCAGATTGTTCAGTTCATAAAGTGTCAGAGCCTGCATCGCCGCTTTCGGAATTAAAGGATTTCAGCGGCCCCGGGGTCCACAAACTGAGCCATGCCGCGCTGCGAAGCAATCCATGCTCCCCCCACGACACGGTTTCCCCGGTAGAATACGGCCGACTGCCCCGGCGTAACAGCCGACACGGGGGTCTCGAACCGCACCAGCAAGCGTTCATCTGCCTCCAGCCGTTCCACCCGGCAGGCCACCGGACGGCTGTGGTAACGGATGCGGACACACAGGGGTTCATCGCCGGAGCCGAAGATTTCGTTTTCGTCCGGCCAATAAGGTTCTTCCACCAGCATCGTCCGGGTTTCGAGGTCTTTTTCGTCGCCCAGCATGACGGTATTCCGTAGCGCATTGAGTTTCAATACATAGGCCGGACGTCCCAGCGCTATACCGAGGCCTTTTCGTTGTCCGACCGTATAGAAGGGATAACCCTTGTGCTGGCCCAGTTTGCGTCCGGAAGCATCTACGAACCATCCGCCGTCCACCTGCCGGTCCAATCCGGGCACATGGGCACGCAGAAAATCGCGGTAATCTCCTTCCACAAAACATATTTCCATGGATTCGGACTGACGAGCCTGCACGTCGAAGCCCCTGTCGGCCAGGTAGCGGCGTACATCGTCCTTACACATGCCTCCCAACGGGAACAGGCACTTCCGAAGCACATCTTGTCCCAATCGCCAGAGGAAATAAGACTGGTCTTTCTGGGCACTCTCGCCCATCCGGATCCAAATGCGGCCGTATTTCTCCTCCGTACGTACATAGTGACCGGTAGCCACGTGCGCACATCCCAGTTTTTCGGCCCACCCGGTCAGTACGCGGAACTTGAACAGCGGATTGCAAAGCACACAGGGATTCGGCGTTCGCCCGGCCATGTATTCGTCGATGAAGTTCCGGACAACAACCTGGCGGAACTCGTCACGCAGGTCCGCCACCTCGTGACGAATGCCCAGACGCCGGGCCAGCGAACGGGCCTCGACAATAAAACGGGGTTCATCGGCACCTTCGTCGAACTGCGCCGGAATGTCCCACACACGCATGGTCACGCCAACTACCTCGTAACCCTGTTCTTTCAGCATCAGGCACACGGCGGAACTGTCCACACCGCCCGACATACCCACTACTACTTTTTTAGAATCGGTCATTGAATCGTTTCTACTTAATCAATTCGTTTTTTCTTCCGTACCGGCCGGATACCGGTCCACAGCCGTACGGGCCACCACACAGATGCTCATTTCATAAAGCAGGTACATAGGTACCGATACGAGCAACAGGGTAAATGCGTCGGACGTCGGAGTAATGACGGCGCACACCACCAGAATGAGAACCACGGCATGACGCCGGAAATGCCTCATGAAAGAAGCCGTAAGAAAATGGAGTTTGGCGAAAAACCAGCACAGAAGCGGCATCTCGAACAAAAGGCCCATCATCAACAACAGGGTGGTAAACGTGTCCATGTAGGACTCCAGCGTAATGGCATTCACTACCTCGGGACTGACCGTGTAAAGCCCCAGAAAACGGAATGTAAACGGAAAAATCAACAGGTAGCCGAGCCCTACGCCGAGAAAAAAGAGTACGTAGCCCCAGCCGACTACACGGACCGCATAATGCCGCTCATTGTCGTACAGAGCCGGCGACACAAACCGGAACAGTTGAAAGAGTACGTAAGGCGAAGCCATGAACAAGGCGGCATAGAAGGCCACCTGCATGTGTACGACGAACTGTGCCGCCAACCGGGTATTGATGAGACGGATGCTGAAGGCCTCGGGCGCAAGTCCGGAAAGCCCCGACACATCGGCCAGGGCCCCGAGAAGGCGATACGTAACGAAATCGGAATCGGACGGAGCCAGGACAACCGAAAAAAGTTCGTCCTTGAACCCGAAGGCTATAAAGGCCAGTACGACGACGGCCGCCCCTATGCGCAACAGCACGCCGCGCAACTCGTCCAAATGGTCCCAAAATGTCTGCATACCAGTATCCTGCTGCACGTCTTGTCCTCTCCTGTCCTTATCGGTACATGTATCAATCGGCCGGCGTGTCTTTCCGGGAGTTGTCGGCCTGCTTTTTGTCGGCATCCGCAGGATTGTCCTTTCCGTCCATTCCATCGCGAAAACTGCGTACACCCTTGCCGAGGCCTTTCATCATTTCGGGAATTTTCTGTCCGCCGAAGAAGAGCAGGACGATGAGTCCGATAAGCAGTATCTCCTGCGTTCCCAGTCCTAAAAACAACGGTTGTATCTGCATGGTCTGTCTATCTTTTATAAAAGTTCTTGTTCTTACATTATTCTTCTACTCCATCCACTTTTTAATAAGTGCCTCG
>CATXZX010000346.1 GCA_958404085.1 uncultured Prevotellaceae bacterium
CGACATGCCCTTCGGTACGTATCAGGTGAACCCCACCGAAGGCGTGAAGAATGCAATCCGGATTATGCAGGAGAGCGGTTGCGATGCGCTGAAACTGGAAGGCGGCATCGAGATTCTGGATACTGTAAAAACAATATTGGATGCCGGTATTCCTATTATGGGCCATCTCGGACTGACTCCACAGAGCATCAACCGTTTCGGTACGTATGCCGTGAGGGCTAAGGAAGAGGCTGAGGCCGAAAAACTGTTGAACGATGCACGTGCATTGGCTGAGGCGGGTTGCTTCAGTTGTGTGTTGGAGAAAATTCCGGCCTCGCTGGGTGCCAAGGTCGCGTCGGAAATAGATATTCCCTGTATCGGCATAGGGGCTGGAAACGGTGTGGACGGTCAGGTCCTTGTCATAGACGACATGTTGGGCATGAACAAGGATTTTACGCCGAAGTTCCTACGTCGTTATGCGGATTTGAATACCATTATGACGGATGCTATCGGACAGTACGTGACAGATGTCAAGGCATGCGACTTTCCGAATGAACACGAACAGTATTAAAACACAAATCTTTATCAGTAAGGCTGTTTGCTGAGAAAACTTTATGGAAAAGAGACTGAGTCCGGCCGTCTGGAATGTATGTGCGGTACAACTGCTGTTGTCAGTGGCTATGTATCTGTTTTATCCGGTGTGGTTGTGTAAGCCTGTTTGTCAGGATGTGCCTGTATCTTTTGCGGTTTCGATTTTACCTTATGTCGCGGGGCTCTATATACTGGGTCCTTTGAATGCTTACCTGGTAGACAATTATCGCCGGCGGACGGTGTGTCAGGGGGGTATCCTGATACTGTTGCTTACGGTAATAACTCTTTACAATGTGGCATGTACGTGGCTGACGCTGGGAGGAATCCGCCTTGTTCAGGGCATGTCTTTTGCCTTGATCCAGATGTCGTTGGGATCGACGATTCTGAATGATTTGACAGATTCGGGATTGCGTACGTTTGCCGATACCTTGTACGGGTGGTTCGGGCGTATCGGTCTTTTTGTAGGACTGGCAGTCGGCACAGCCTGTTCGGTGTATGGCGGCTATCGGCTTTTTAGCTTGTTGTCTGCCATTTTACTGGCACTGGCTTTTTTGCTGTTGTTGAATGTTCGGTTGCCGTTCCGCGCGCCGGTTCATGAAAAGAAATGTTCGCTTGACCGCTTTTGGCTTCCGCAGGGAAAATGGATTTTCCTGAATATATGGATGGTAGCTACGGTGTTCGGTATAGGGCTTTCCCGGTGTTTGTCTGTCGAAATGTATTTGATGGTGGCCGTAGGCGGATTGCTGGCATGGGGAGTCCAGGCATTTGCGTTCCGGACTGCCGATTTACGTGCGGAAGTGGTCTGCGGAAGTATATCGATGGGACTGGCCTGTTTCTTGCAAAACCTGAATTGGCAGATCGGGGATGATTATCTCGTCTATATATTTTTAGGTCTTGGTTTCGGCTTGTCGTCATCCCGCTTGTTGTTGTATTTTCTGAAAATCTCGGGGCATTGTCAGCGTGGTACGGCTCAGCATTCTTATTTGCTTGGAACAGAAACCGGGATTTGTTTCGGCCTGATGGCAGGCTATTTGTGGGCGGAGAGTCTTTCTTTTGCGGTCGTTTTGTCGCTTGTCGCTGTCTTTTTGTACGTATTTGTAGTCCATCCGAATTTCGTGAAGTACGGAGACCGTGGATTTCCGATTCGAAAATTGTAGAATCGGGGGAATCCGGTGAATTTTAAAGTTCGTAAGAGCATGAAACAGTGTATTGTATAGACAGAAAAAGAAAGTATTTGGGAATAGATGGTACTTTAGTGCGCCTTTTTTCGTATTTTTGTGGCCGGCATTTGTGCAAAATGGAATAAAAAAGTAAAAAGACAATATATGAAGAAGTTCACGGAACATTCTGATTTTAATCTTTCTGAGGTAAACAAGGAGGTTCTCGCTTCGTGGGACAGAGAGGACTTATTCCACAAAAGTATAACAGAACGCGAAGGGTGTCCTTCGTTCGTTTTTTTCGAAGGGCCGCCTTCTGCTAACGGTCATCCGGGCATCCACCACGTCATGGCACGTACGATAAAAGACGTGTTCTGCCGGTATAAGACCATGAAGGGATTCCGCGTCGAAAGAAAAGCCGGATGGGATACGCATGGATTGCCCGTAGAACTGGGCGTAGAGAAAGAATTGGGTATAACGAAAGAGGATATCGGGAAAACCATTTCTATTGAGGAGTATAACAGCCGGTGCCGGAAAAATGTAATGATGTTTACGGAAGAGTGGGTCGACCTGAGCCATAAGATGGGATATTGGGTAGACATGGAACATCCTTATATAACGTACGAGAATTCTTACATAGAAACTTTGTGGTGGCTCCTTAAAGAACTGTATAAAAAAGGTCTGCTGTACAAAGGATATACCATCCAGCCTTATTCTCCGGCTGCGGGAACGGGCCTTAGCTCACACGAACTGAATCAGCCCGGATGTTATCGGGACGTGAAGGATACGACGGTGACCGCCCTTTTTGAGATTACCGACCCGCTGGAGGTAATGGCCCAATGGGGTAAACCTTATTTCGTGGCGTGGACCACGACTCCTTGGACGTTGCCTTCGAATACCGCGTTGTGTGTCGGTCCGACTATCGATTATGTGGCAGTACAGACTTACAATCCTTACAATGCCGAGCCGATAACCGTTGTCATGGCGAAGGCACGGCTTGATGCTTATCTGAATCCGGCGGGAGCGGAATTGCCTTTGGAGACATACGCTGTTGGCGATAAAGTTGTACCTTATCGTGTTGTCGGAGAGTATAAGGGTACCGATTTGGTCGGGATGCACTATGTGCAATTGATGAAGTGGGTTAAACCTGTTGAGAAAGTAGACGATAACGCTCCGGCTTTTGTGAAGGAATATGCCGGTCAGCATCCGGAGAAAACATTCGGCTGCGGAAACGATTCCTTTGTGGAAATAGCCGAAAAGGCTTTTCGCGTGATACCGGGCGATTATGTGACAACGGATGACGGAACCGGAATCGTGCATATTGCGCCGACTTTTGGTGCCGATGACGCTAAGGT
>CATXZX010000347.1 GCA_958404085.1 uncultured Prevotellaceae bacterium
GCCGGTACATTTCGGCCGCACTCTCCACGCGTACGACGTTGATCGACGGGTGAACGGCATCCATGTGGACCGGGCCGCTTACTATGGTCACTTTTGCGCCACGTCGGGCACATTCCTCCGCAAGGGCGTATCCCATTTTTCCGCTGGAATAATTGCCAATGAAGCGCACCGGATCAATTTTTTCGTACGTCGGTCCGGCCGTTATAAGAATATGTTTTTGAGCAAGCTGCCCCCGTTTGCCAAAGAATTCATTCAATGTCTCCACAATACGTTCGGGCTCTTCCATCCGTCCCTTACCCACCAGATGACTAGCCAACTCGCCCTCTCCGGGTTCGATGATGTAATTTCCGTAAGATGACAGAATTTTCAGATTCCGACTAGTCGACGGATGGGCATACATATCGAGATCCATAGCCGGTGCCACAAAGACTGGCGCTTTCATGGACAGATAAGTTGTCACCAACATATTGTCGGCTATGCCATGGGCCATCTTTCCGATCGTAGACGCCGTAGCCGGCGCCACGACCATGGCATCGGCCCACAGCCCGAGGTCCACATGGCTATGCCAAGTGCCGTCCCGCTGCGAAAAGAAATCGCTGACAACAGGCTTTGAGGTAAGTGCCGACAACGTGATGGGAGTAATAAACTCCTTGCCCGCAGGCGTTATGACCACCTGCACCTCCGCTCCCCGCTTGATAAGTCCACGAATAATCAGGCAAGCCTTATACGCCGCTATGCTTCCGGTTATACCTAATACAATATGTTTGCCTTGCAACCAGTTCATTTCTTCAAATCCTTAAGTTTTATACGGGTAAGTTCCTGTTTGGTATTCAAAGGAAAATCTCCTTGCAGCATCCAGCTATAATAACCGCTGTCTCTATGCAATACTTCCGAGACCGACTGCCCTTTGTATTTTCCGAAATTGAATACTTCCGTTCCCTCTGCATTGTACACCATTCTTCCGGCCAGGTCGACATTGTCATTCATTTTTGAAAATTCGGCCAGATAAGCCATGTCGTTCTTCAGTTCTTCGGGATAGCGGTCCAACTGGGCCTTCAGCACCTCATAGGTTGCCTGCGTATCGGCCAATGCCGAATGCGCATCCGTCAGATCTTTATGGCAATAATATTTATACGCTGCTACAAGAGTCCGTCTCTCCAACTTATGATAAATATTCTGGACATCAATCAGTTTACATTTCGTAATATTGAAGTTGATACCGGCCCGCAACATTTCTTCCATCAACATGGGCACATCGAAATGGTTCGAATTGAATCCCGCAAGGTCACTCCCCTCGAACACATTGGCTATGCTTTGTGCTACATCCTTGAACGACGGGCAATCGGCCACATCCTCGTCGTAAATACCGTGAATGGCGGAAGCCTCCTCCGGAATATGAATGCCCGGATTGATACGCATCGTCTTGCTTTCTTCATTCCGGTTAGGATGAATCTTTATATAACATAATTCGACTATCCGGTCCTTTGTTATATTGATTCCTGTCGTCTCAAGGTCAAAAAAGACAATCGGTTTCTTCAGATTCAGTTCCATGCCGCATTAAATAGAGAGTTGCATCAATATCATCAGGACATATTCGTTGGCAGCCTGTTCCGACGGATAGAAGACACCCGGGAAACTGGGATCAGCCAACTTGATAACGACATCTTCGCTGGTCAAGTTGCTCATGATTTCAACCAACATGAAACCGTTGAATCCCAATTCCATCGGAACACCTTCGTACTCGCACATGAAACTTTCCTCGGCCGACTGCGAGAAATCTATATTCTGGCACGAAACGGTTATCTGGTTGGCCTCCAGGCGCAATTTCGTCATATATGTCGTTCCGTTCGAGAAAACCAACACGCGACGCAATGCTCCCAACAGAGAATTCCGGTTTACAATAAGGCTGTTCGGATTGTTCTGCGGAATCACCCGGCTGTAATTAGGGTATCGGCCTTCCACCAAACGGCATATCATGTGATGGTCTTCCATAAGAATCTCGGCATTACGCTCATTGAAGCGAACTTTCACCATATTATGGCCTTTATTCAACAGATTCTTTAACAGGATAGCCGGTTTTTTGGGCAATATAAACGCTGCCTTCTGTTCGCTCTGTACGGACGTGATTTTGTTGCAGACCATCTTCTGGCCATCGCTCGACACGATTGTCAGATCGGTAGGGGTCAAGTCAAAATAAATACCGCACATCTGGGGACGCAACGGGTCATCGGCCGTTGCAAACAAAGCACGCGATACGCCTGTAAGCAACATATTGGCTTCGACGCTGAACTCAATAATGTTCTCAACCGGTCCGGTTGTAGTAGGATACTCATCGGCAAACTGCCCCATGATGCTGTATTTACCATTCTGATACGCAACGAGTATCTCCATGTTGCTCATGTTGATGTTAAACATAAGCGGTTGCTCGGGTATCTCCTTGAGAGCTTCCTGTATGGTCTTTGCATTGATTGTAAACCGGCCGTTTTCCTCAGCCTGAATAAGTTCCAAGGATGTAGACAAAGTAGTTTCTCCATCCGATGCCGTGACATGCAATGTTCCGTCTTCTATTTCAAACAAGAAACTGTCAAGAGCAGGAATATTGTTTTTGGATGTAATCACACGGCCTATGGCCTGAAGTCGATTCGATAATGCAGAGCTGGATACTGTAAAGTTCATAGTTCTAAAGTTCTATATATGTAGTCTTATTCTGTTTCTCCTAAACCCTACAAAAGTACGCAAAAATGATTGATTGGACAACGACATGCACAAAAAACATGACTACGACTTTTTGGAAAATCGGTTGTGTAGAGTCCAACAGCAAATGCAAAGTTATGGAATTTCGTTGAAGAAATATCTTTTAGGAGTCTCGAAGTTTAGTTTTTCCCTCGACCTTTTGTTTGGTAAATAATTCAAATAGAAACGCAACGTTTCTCGTAAGAACATAGTCTCAAACAATAGGACAGACTCTGTTTGCGGAAGTCAGTCCCATTGTTTGAGTTTGTATTTGCCAAAACAAGAACTAAATCATGAGTGAAAGTCGTCGTTTTATCGGATAGCAATAAAGAATTATTGCCAT
>CATXZX010000348.1 GCA_958404085.1 uncultured Prevotellaceae bacterium
TGCTGCTGTCGGACTGGATGCGGACATTCTATGAGGAACAAAAACGCAGAGGTGTGAGAGGCGTGAAACTGTTGGGTACGGTGTCTAACCTTGTTTCTACTTATATAGGAAAGAACAAGGTGCGCATGGGTGACATCGACAAGAACTTCTGTGTTGCCTTCATCCGCTGGCTCCAGTCCGAATACAAGACCACGTGGGGCAATCCGCTGAGTCCGAAAAGCATGTCGGATTATGTCGGCTACTTCAGCACGGCATTGAACGCGGCGGTCAGGGCTGACATCATTCCCGAAAACCCGTTCATGTCGCTTACCCCGACCGAGCGCATCAAGGTGCCGGAGAGCAAGCGTGAGTTCCTTACCGTGGACGAGATAAAGACCCTTATAGCGACGGAATGTCCGAGGGAGGATGTGAAACGTGCTTATCTTTTCGCCTGCTATTGTGGTCTGAGGCTCAGTGACATTTACGCACTCCGCTGGCGTGACCTGTCCAAAGATGGGGAACAGTGGCGCGCGTCTGTCGTGATGCAGAAAACCACGACCCCGATATTCCTTCCCCTTTCCTCGCAGGCGATGAAATGGATTCCTGAACGTGGCGATGCCCCGGATGACGGCAAGGTGTTTGACGGGCTGATTGCCGAACCCAACATAAACAAGGTGCTGGCAAAGTGGGTGAAAGCGGCCGGTATCACCAAGAAAATCACCTACCACACGTCGAGGCACAGCTTCGCAACGATGATGCTGACATTGGGCGCAGACCTTTATACCACGAGCAAGCTGCTCGGCCACTCCAACGTGAAAACGACCCAGATATACGCAAAAATCGTTGACAGCAAGAAGGTTGAAGCTGTCAATCTGGTCGATGGCGTATTTGACTGATATACTGAGTTTCTACCTTATAATACAATTTGTTTAGTGATAAAGTAGCAACTCAGCATACAAATATATGCTGAGATATTACCTTATCTTATGAAATTTCACCGATAAAGTAAAAAGTCAGCATAAAACATTCTTTTTTACGATTAAAAATCAGTACCTTTGCAAAATCAATGGAAAAGTTATGCAAGATAGACTGATATCCCGAAACAGAGAGTGTGAAGAACTGCAGCGGTGCTTGGATTCCGACAGATCTGAGTTTGTAATCGTCAGCGGTCGCCGACGTATCGGCAAGACATATCTTATAGACAAGTTTTTTAACTACAAATATGACTTTACTTTTGTTGGTGAACATAAGACACCGGCAAAGATACAGTTACAGGATTTTATGAGAGCCATAGAACGGCATTCCAAAAAGAAACAGCCGAAAGTAGCCAATTGGTACGAGGCTTTCAATGCGCTCGCCGACTATCTCGAAAAACTTCCAAGCAAACGGAAAAAGGTTGTTTTCATAGATGAAATGCCGTGGATGGACACCCAACGTTCCAATTTTGTCAGTGCATTGGAGAATTTCTGGAACGGATGGGGGAACCGACGTACCGACATAGTGTTCATCGCGACCGGATCGGCAACATCTTGGATGGCTGACAAGATAGGAGGCAATCAGGGCGGATTGCACGCCCGTATCACATGCAACCTGCATCTTTCTCCATTCACCTTGCATGAAACAGAAGAGTATCTGAGGCAAAGAAACTGCCAATGGGACAGATACCAAATACTCCAATGTTATATGATATTTGGCGGAACACCTTTTTATCTGAGCCTACTGAATGTTTCGGACAGTCTTGCACAGAATATAGACCGCCTGATATTCGCGGAAGGCGCACAGCTCCGGGGTGAGTTCGATGAACTCTATACAGCGTTGTTTGCCAAGGCCGACACTTATATTTCAGTCGTTAGACTGTTGTCGGAAAACAAATTAGGTCTGACACGTGAGGACATTCTCCGTATGACCGGCATTGAAGGTGCTTTTCTGAGCAAAATATTGAGAAATCTTGAACGCTGCGATTTTATCACACGGCTGTCCCATTACGGGAACAAAACACGAGACAGTCTGTTCAGACTTACCGACTTTTTTACATTGTTCTATTATAAGTTCATTGAACCCAATAATACAAAAGACGGATTGTGGTGGAGCAATAACCTTGATTCACGAAGTGTGTCAGCATGGATGGGACTAAGTTTTGAGCTTGTTTGCCTGAATCATCATAGGCAAATTAAAACTGCATTGGGCATCGCCGGAGTTGGAACTGCCATTTCTACATGGCGAAGCAAGGCTGACAAAGGCGATGGTATACCCGGCTTTCAGATAGACATGATTATTGAACGTGCAGACCGCATAATTCATTTGTGTGAAATGAAGTTTAGTACAGATCTATACGGTATTACAACAAGTTATGAGATGAAACTCCGTGAACGTATGGGTTTGTTCCGTATGGCGACAAAAAACAAGAAAACACTAGTAAACACATTTGTCACAACCTACGGCGTGGCCAATGCTAAAAACAAAAGTATAGTTCACAGCGAGGTGACAATGGATGACCTTTTCAATTCCTGATGATTATGATGATACAACAGATAACACAACGGCTGCAAGAGGTAAATAACTTGCTTGCCACTTGTAAGCAGGACAGCATCACCTTTGAACAGGCTTTGCTGCTATCCCTGTTCTACAAGGATTTCAATGAGACAAACCAAATTGTGACAGAGACGGCTGCGATGTTCCATGACGATGCGGAACAGTTGAATGAAATTTCCTTTTCCCTTTTTTCGGAGGCTGAAAGATTTCTGTCTTTGGATATTACTGGATTGCAGTCCGTGGATTTTGAGAGCCTTTTTGAAGCGAACCTCAGACCGTTTGAATCACGCTACGGGGAAGCGAAAGATGTTGCCACCGGATTGTGGCGCGAGTATTCGGCAATGAGCAACCGGCTGGATTTCCTGCCGCTCGATTCCGAGGATTACAAGTCGCTTGCCCCTTTGTGCGATGCAAAGAAAATGGAATACGACACAGCCCACGCGCGTGTGAACCTTTTATATAATGAGTTACAGCAAGAGCGTAACCGTACCTTCTGCGTGTATTGTTTCAAGCCGATGTTCCTTTCCGTGCTGGTCGAGAGGCTGAAAGGCATTTCG
>CATXZX010000349.1 GCA_958404085.1 uncultured Prevotellaceae bacterium
GTTCAGGAAGCGCAGGTCGTACGACAGGGCTTCTTTGTCGGCATACGTCTCGTAGTTCATATAGTTTGTAAACGCATCGTAAGGCGACTCGTAAATACCTCGGTAACCGCCTGCACTGCTCGGCTTCGTATTCATAAAGCGGAAGTTGTTGGTTGCCTGCAGGTAATCCCAATCTTGTTTGATACGGCGGTCGTTACAGATACGCACGCGCTCAGCCACACTATACAGTTTATTGAACGCTTCGCGCTGCATGACATTACCCAGCCAGCTGCTGGTGTCGCGCTCCTCGTCCACCCACGATACCGGATAGGTCACATCCAAGTTGCCCGAAGATTTCACCTTGCCGCAAATCTCAGACGGAGTAGAGAATGTGATGCCGTGCGAACGGGCCTGTGCGGGCAATGCTTTCATAAATTCCAGAATATTGGATGAAAGCGGCTGGAAGATGCCCAAGGCACACAATTCCATAAAGATGTTGATCACCTGCTCCTCTTCGGGAAGTTGGGCAATCCAGTTCATATAAGTATCTGCGAACAACGGATATTCGCTCCAGCTGGAGTCATTGAACCGGAAACCGATGTCCTCCGACAGGCTATAGTCGCGCAACAGCAATTTCAGTTTCGGGGCACGGTTACAATTGTAGACAAAGTGCGGACTCTTCCAGCCCAATACATGTTTGGCGCCTTCGGTCAGCATTCCCTTGAATCCCATTTCGGATACAAGTTCGCCTATCTCGTCCGTATAAATCAGGCAAGAGTTACGCAACACGACCGGCGTAACGCCGAACAAGTCCTTCATCTTCCGGCATTGACGCGTCACTTCATCCTTGAAACATTCAGGGTCGGCAAGCGAGGACAAACCGTGCGAATAAGGCTCGGCCAGGAATTCCACACAACCGGTCTTGTTGAGTTCCTGCAACAAGTCGAGTACCTGGGGTGCATGGTTCTCCAACTGTTCGATGGCGCACCCAGACAACGAAATGGCGCATTTAAAGAATCCGGCATTCGCCTTCGCCATTTCTATAAGCGCATTGAGCGCCGGCACATACGAACGTTCAGCCGTCTCTACGATGCTCCGTTCGTTTTCGAAATCATCGTAATAATAATGATCCGTACCTATATCGAAAAAGCGGTAACGCTTCAGGTGAATATTCTGATGTATTTCAAAATAGAGGCATATTGTTTTCATTTCTACTGACTTTTATTATTTATACTATTTTTCGAGCGTAGCATTGTATAGGTTGCGAATCCGTACGCCTACCTTTTCCCACGTAATTTCATCCACTTCCTTCTTACCTTCCTCTTTCAGGTAATCATACAACGCTTCATTTGTACAAATCGAGTACATGGCGTCGGCCATAGCCTGGATGTCCCAGTAATCCACTTTGATACACTTGTCCAGAATCTCGGCACAGCCCGACTGCTTGCTGATGATGGAAGGCACACCGCTCTGCATGGCCTCAAGCGGCGATATGCCGAAGGGTTCCGACACGGAGGGCATCACATACACATCGCTGTCGCGGAATGCCTCGAACACCTGCTTCCCTTTCATGAATCCCGGAAAGTGAAAACGGTCGGCAATGCCGCGCTGTGCGGCAAGTTCTATCATAGCGGCCATCATGTCGCCGCTTCCGGCCATACAGAAACGGATGTTCCGCGTACGCTGCAGCACAAGAGCGGCAGCCTCCACAAAATATTCGGGTCCTTTCTGCATGGTGATACGTCCCAGGAACGTCACGATTTTCTCCTTCCGCTCCGATTTCGGTTTGCGCTGGTCCACAATCTCCTGCAAAGCCGGGTCAAGGGGATACACCGCATTGTGCATGGCAAAGCACTTGGCCGGATTCTGGTGATAATGGTTAATGACCGTCTGACGCGTCAGTTCGCTCACACACATGATGCAGTCCGCATTGTCCATACCGTCCTTCTCGATGCGATAAACAGTCGGGTTGACACGTCCGCGGCTGCGGTCAAAGTCCGTGGCATGCACGTGGATAACCAACGGTTTGCCCGATACATTCTTGGCATGTATGCCGGCCGGATAAGTCAGCCAGTCGTGGGCATGAATGATGTCGAACGACTGCTGGCGGGCCACCACGCCGGCCACAATCGAATAATTGTTGATTTCTTCATGCAGATTATCCGGATACCGGCCCGAGAAGTCGATACATCCCAAATCATTGGTGTAGCAATAATTGAAGTCTGCATAAATATGATCGCGCAAATCGTAATAAAGCTGCGGGTCCATCTTTCCTTCAAGACGTCCCTTGACATACTCCCAGTCCACATCACGCCATACCACCGGCACATTGTTCATGCCGATAATCTTCATAAAGCTCTGGTCTTCGTCGCCCCAGGGCTTCGGCAGACAGAACGTGATATCCATATCAGGCTGTGCGGAAAGGCCTTTCGTCAATCCATAGCTCGCCGTTCCCAGACCTCCCAAAATATGAGGAGGAAATTCCCAACCAAACATTAAAACTTTCATAGCGGTATTTCCTTTATTCTTTAGTATTGTACTTTTCCAGCAGGCGGATTGCCCGTAATATACCGGCCACATTGATGGCGAACGAGATGGCACCGCGTCCGTGGAACGGCGGATTACCTTCGAACAATTCCGGAATCGTTCCGACGCAATGATAGAAAAGTTCCTCTTCGAAACCCACCAGCTGACGTTCTATATAACTCAGTCCGCTCATCTTGTAGACGCGCAAGTATGCCTCTAAGTAAAAACCCGTCAGCCACGGCCAGGCCGTACCCTGATGATACGTATAGTCGCGCTGCGATTGCGGGCCCACATACACCGGGTTATAACCGCCGCTCTTCGGGCTCAACGAACGGATGCCCTTCGGCGTAACCAGTTCACGCGTACAGATGTCCAGCACTTTTTTCTTTTCCATCTGGTCGAGCGGCGAAAAATCCAGCGCCACGGCAAATATCATATTGGGGCGCACGCTCCAGTCCATCATGGTGCCGTCCACATAATCAAGCAGATAACCATATTCGTTCAGGAACACATTCTTGAACGATGCGGCCACCTTCACAGCC
>CATXZX010000350.1 GCA_958404085.1 uncultured Prevotellaceae bacterium
GTCCGTATTTTGTGGACCTGGCCCGTCGCGGCTCTGTTTACCCCGCTCTTGCCGGCTATGTGCTGGTATCGTTGTTGCTGGCATGGGGATATGCCCGCATGCTGGCACAAAAAAAGAACTGAACGGAGCACTTTTTCGTTTCCGTTCAGTTCCATGTTATAATGGGGCCTACCCCTTACCAAATATCTTCGGGTTTCGAGGCATTGTTGTATACGCTTTTCGGTACCAGCTCGATGTAGTCGAAGAAGAACTGCGAGTCGGGATTGGCCAGGAGGGACTTGAAGCGACAGTAGTACTTCTGCTCGGTTTTGAAGGTCGTGTTCAGAAGTATTCTGCGTAGTTTGGCCAGCGAACCGCCCCCTAAGTCGCGCAAGGATGTATAGGCCGCTACGGAATTGGGGAAGCAGCAGGATTTGGGCGCCTTCATGTAACCGTGGTTCCGGAGGGTCTTGTCATTGAACGCATTGGCCTCGGGATTATCGGGGTCGTCTTTTATCCATCCGATGTTGGGGTCATCTCCGCTCATGCGCATGTCGATGGGCAGGCCGATGGCAGCCAGGTTTTGCGGATCGGTGCCGAAATAGAATTGCGCCATGCCGCGGCTGCCGGTGTTGGAGAGTCCGATGCGCAACTCGTAGGTGCCGTCGAAGGGAACGGGGGGAAGGCTGAATACGAAGTCGTACTGGCCCAGCATCTGGAACTCATCGCCGTGGTAGTCGTACCAGGAATTGCCGAAACTGGTCTTGTAGATCATTTCGGTCTCGTCGGTACGGATGATGTCGGCCAGGAAATTTTTCGGGAGGTTGTAGGCGATGGCTCTGTAAGGCCTGCGTAAGCCGGCGGTAATCAGTTCGGGATACATGGAGGCCGTTTCAAAGCGAAGACGGTCGTTAAGAGTGTTGTCGCGCGTGTACGTATCGTATACCAGTATGTGGTCGATGGGGTAATAAAAACCGTTGAGCGCATACGAGTCGCCGGCCGTATTGAAGGGCTGTACCTCGATGCCGGGTTTGTATACGGTGGTTTCGTCGCCGGTGTCCGCGTCGATGTCGTAATGGCGGTTGATGCGGATACCTTCGGTAGTGGGGCCTTCTGTCATCTTGAGCAGGCGGCGGTGTTTGCCGATGACGGTGTAGAATTCGTTGCAGTTGATCGTGAGGCGCGTGGGGTTTCCGTAGCCGTAGCCGTACTCGCTGTAATGGATGACCATGTTGTTGTAGGCCATGGTCATAGGTAGAATGTGGTAGGCTACGAACTGGTTGACACAGTTGTCTTCGTCGGTGATGTCATCGGCGTTGTACGTGTTGTACGGTCCTATCTGCTTGCACTTGGCCTGTATGACGCTGAAGATTTCGTCCCAGTTTTCGATATCTCCCATGTTGTCGACCGTGGGTTCGGGGCATCCCCATTCCGTTATGTACGTATCGTCGGTCTCGGGGAAAGCCGTGAATCCGTAACGGCGGTGGGGCGGACAAGGCCATTGGGGCTCTGATTCCGGATGGCTGGGACGTCCGGTTTCGGGATGGTTGTATTCGTATTCGTCATCCTGGTAGGCCGTCATCTTTTTGTCCCACCCGGTCTCCTTGAGCAGGCGGCTGAAGATGCGGATGTTCGGGATGGTGCGCATCAGGTCCGGTAGCGTCGACATGGACAGGGAGGGTACGGCGTTCAGAATGTGGACGTAGCCGTTTTCGGCCTCGATATCCTGTTCGGTGATGACGGCCGTGTTGTTCAGCACGATTTCGGACCGTTGCGTGTTTTCGTTGTAACGGTGGTTAATGGTGACGTAGCGGTCGTCTAGGTTCCGTCGTCCCAGGACGCCTTCGGCAAAGTCGGTCGACATAAACGCCTTGTCGTTTCCGCAGTCCACCAGACAGTTGTGGACTATCATTTTAGTCAGCGAATCGCTGAGCAGCGTCAGGTCGTAGCCGGGTTCGTGCATGATGGAGTCCACGAAAGTATGGATGGCGTCGTTCGTAGGCGCAAAGCAGGTGTAGTGGCCGCGTGCCGAAAGCAGGTCGAGAATGGTGGATTTGGACTTAGGCGACAACTTGACGCGCGAACAGAGGTAACTGAAGTCGCTCAGGTCGGTGCGCGAGTTCAGGTAGGAGGTGATCAGTTCGCCGTGGAATGAATACAGGTTCGAGGGGTCTACATTGTCGTTGCATGAGGTAACTGATAGTGTGCCGGCAAATGCGGTTACAATCACTGCCTGTAAAACAGTAATCCTTATTTTTCGAAAAAGTTTTTTTGAAAAGACACATAGTTTAGTCTTGTCTGAAATCATAGTGTTGTTGTTTTCGTTTGAGGACATTTTTAAAAGACGTGTAAAAATACAAATTTGTATGATATATGGATGTAGATGCTTTTAGATTTAATAAAAAATAACTTATTGGCGGGTCGGAAGATATTTTTGGGATAGCTTTTTGTTACGGATGTCCGGTAAAAAAAGTCCGGTGGTTCCCTGAGCCTGGCCCGGACACAGGTAATACGCCGTCCGGGCCTTGTATTTTGAAATTCGGGCCATGTGTTTCAAAATACAAGGCCCGGGATGGACAGCCCGGATGGCGCCCGTTTTTCGCTGGGCCGGAAGGTGGCATCGGACGGCCTGTTCTTTTGTCAAGGACGGATGCTGAAACCGGAGAATGCCAACTCCGTTTTACAAAACGGGGTGACCCGAAGCGGGAAAGCCTAAAAAAAACGAAAATACTAAGGCTTTTCGAAAACTTACCGGCAAGTGCGCGGACCTATATTGCAAATAATTCGTATTTTTGC
Source organism: uncultured Prevotellaceae bacterium (assembly GCA_958404085.1). Classification (GTDB taxonomy): domain Bacteria; phylum Bacteroidota; class Bacteroidia; order Bacteroidales; family Bacteroidaceae; genus Alloprevotella. The sequence continues at coordinate 2,776 of CATXZX010000350.1, forward strand.
TCCGGTCATGGGGAAGCATGCGACCTCGTGACTGTCGAACCCGACAATAAACATTTTACATCTAAATATAATTTATGGCAACAATTGATTTAAGCAAGTACGGAATTACCGGTGCAACCGAAGTGCTGCACAACCCGTCTTACGACGTACTCTTCGCTGAAGAGACGAAACCGGGACTCGAAGGTTTTGAAGTTGGTAAAGTAACCGAACTGGGTGCTGTCAATGTAATGACCGGTATCTATACGGGACGTTCTCCTAAAGATAAATT
>CATXZX010000351.1 GCA_958404085.1 uncultured Prevotellaceae bacterium
GGCGCCAACCTGATGGGCTACTACATGTATGCCGGGGGCACCAACCCCGTCGGACAGGCCCGCACGACGCAGTCGTCAGGGCCGCGCGTCAGCTACGACTACCAGGCGCCCATCCGCGAATACGGCACCCTGGGACGCGTCATGCCCGAAACGAAGAAATACAACTTCTTCATGAACGACTTCGGTCGCGAACTGGCCCCGTCCGTGGCTTACCTGCCTACCGAGAACCGCGACCGCAAGAACCTACAATGGGCCGTACGCGAACACGCGGGCAGCGGTTACCTCTTCTGTTCCAACATTCTGTACCGCAGGGCCTCGCGTCCCTTTGCCGACACCCGTTTCGAGATAAAGCTCAAAGGCGAAACCATCCGCATGCCACGCCGGCCGGTAACCATTGCCGCTGACACCTACTTCCACTGGCCCTTCAATCTGAAAATGGGGCGCGCCCTGATGAAATATGCCACCCTGCAACCCGTCTGCACGCTCACCGAGGGCAAAACACGTACCTACTTTTTCTTTGAAGACGACGGCATAGCGGGCGAAATACTCCTCTCCCGCGACGGCATACGCCGCATCAAGGCCAACCGGGGCACTGTCGTGAAGGAACCGGACGCTTATTTCATCCACGACCTGCACGCCGGAACAGACTGCACGGTAGAGGCCGTTCTCGACGACGGCACCCGCCTGCGCATCGTCGTACTGACCGCTGCCGATTCGGACCGTATCTGGAAAGGACGCGCGGGCGACAGGGAATACGTGGCCCTCACACAGTCGGCCCTGGTGTGCGACGGCCGAGAACTCACGCTCATCGACGAATCGCCCACGGCTGAGGTCAGCCTCTTCCGGAACGGGAAATTCGAGAAACAGACCTTCCGGGCCGAGCGCACCACCCCGGCTCCGCAAGTCGAGGTACGCTGCATTTCGCCCTTCGACGAAAGCCGGTTCATCACACCCGGCACCGGACAGCAGCTCCGACGCACCTATACGCTGACATCGTTGGCATCGGTACAGCACGCATGGTTACGCTGGACCGGCGACAAGGCCGCCACATGCACCGTCAACGGACAAACGGTAAAGCCCGAGGCCTTGGACGGCTACAACCGGGCCGACGTCCGGCAACTGATACGTAACGGCAACAATGAACTGGCCTTCACACTGGGCGGAAGCGGCCGAAGCATCGTGGCCGAAGTAGAGTTGCTGCTGACCAACGGGCAGCGCATCGTATGGCCCACCGATGCCACCTGGACCGCCTCCGACCTCCGCACCCCGGCACGTCCTGCAACAGGTACCGGCAAGCCCGTCGCCTATGCACCGGAGGAACATCTGGCCCTCTATGCCCTCAGCTATCCCACCCCGGCCGCCGACGACGAAGAGACACGCCTCTACCTGAAGTACCGGGGCGACGTGGGCAATGCCTACATCAGCGGAAAACTCGTAGCCGACTCCTATTTCGACGGAACAGCGTGGATTATCGGGCTGTGCCGCCTGCCCCTTCCGGCAACGGGTGTGCCGCTGGTCATCCGCATCGACGGCCTGCACGATGCCAGTGCCCCCATCTATTTCGAAAAGAGTGTAGACACGGCCTCGCTGCTCCATCCGCGGCTCGACTCGGCCGACATCCGGCAGGAATACCGTTTCCGCGTAGCATACTGATGCCGGCGGAATCGGAAAAACGGGCCTTGTATTTCGGAAAACGAAGCCGCTTTTTCGAAATACAAGGCCCGCACTAAAGCGACGTAGGGACAACGGCTACAACCGCTGTCCCTACGTTTATCCGCACCGGGCGTCCTATGGCCGCCGGTCAGTTCTTTTTCAGTTCAAAGCCCAGGCGCAGGCCGTCGTAGTTGCTCACCAGCGTATTGATAAGTGCCGCATTGGTATTCAGCTTCGCCGTAAAAGCCGTCACCGACTTCAGGACCGTCATCAGTTTGTCGGCATCGAAAAGCAAGTTCATCTTGCTATCTACTACCGTCACGTAGGCTGTCTGCGAAAAGCCCAACCGCGTCTTCATGGTCACGGTCTTCTTGTCGGCATCGAAGGTGTACGTACCCGACGTACTGGCCTTGCCGAACTTCGACGAATAGGTCCCATCCGAATTGAAGGTATACGTCACACTCGTCAGGCCTATTTTTTTATACACATTGTCCAACTGCTGCTTAATCTTGGTCGTCGCCACATCGCCGCCGGCCTTCGCCAACAAGTTATCACTCTCGAACTCGCAATCGGGAGCCACATAACTCCACGTGCCTACGATGGAAGCCGCCGTGGTAGTCTTGTCGCCCACCACACGTTTGGCCACATCCGAAAGAATCGACTTCCAGTCCTGTGCCGAAGCCCCCATGCCGCAAAACGCAAACAGGACTACGGTCAACAAATACTTCATTTTTCTCATTTTCTTGGTTATCTAAAAGTTTTAAACGTTGCAAAACTAATCATTCGGGCGCATCCGGCAAAAAAATCCGCCTCACTTCCGCACCCGGCCGGCCTCTACTTCGCCTTTTCCTCCGCCGGCGCATCGTCGGCAAGGCCTTCTCCGCTTTTTTCCAGCAGACTGCGGGGCATGCTGGCCACGGTGTTCATTCCCTTGTCGCGCCATTGTTCCAACTGGCTCACCACGTTGCCCCGACCGCTGCACAGTTGTTTCTCCGCCTTTTCGTAGTTGTCGGCCAACTGGCGTATGCCCGTACCCACGGCCTCGAAGGTCCGGGCAAAGCGTACGAACTTGGTATAAAGTTTGTCTGCCGAACGGTATATTTCCTGTACACTCTGCGATTGTTTCTCGCTCTGCCACAAGTTGTAGGCCAGCTGCAAGGTAGTCAGGAGATTCGTCGGGTTCAGCACGATGACCCGCCGGGCGTACGCATCGGTACTGAGGGAAGGGTCGGCCTCGAGTGCCGCCATATAACCGGCCTCGTTGGGAATGAACATCAGGACGTAGCCGATGGCACCGGGTACAATCTTGTCGTACGACTTGTCGCTCAGTTCGCGCACATGGCGGCGTACGGAGAGAACATGGTC
>CATXZX010000352.1 GCA_958404085.1 uncultured Prevotellaceae bacterium
AGGAATTAAACCAAATAATAACACGGATGGAGAACCATTAAAACTAAAAGCGTATGGCACAAATGAAGACACCGGGCGTTTATATCGTAGAGAAAAACGCTTTCCCGAACTCAGTAGTCGAGGCTTCCACCGCTATCCCCGCTTTCATCGGCATCACCGAGAAGGCACGGAATGGCGCAGACTCGCTGGCGAACAAACCTTGGAAAATCACGTCCATGACGGAGTTCCAGCAGTATTTCGGCGGGGCGCCGGCTCCCCGTTTCACCCTGTCCGTAGCGGACAATCCGGAAGCGGACGCCTCGAAGACATTCTACGGCATCCCCTCCCCGGATGGAAGCAAGCTCCTGCGCGTGGAAGACCAAAGCGCACCCTTCTCGCTCTACTACCACATGGTGATGTTCTTCGCCAACGGAGGCGGCACTTGCTACATTGTCTCCATCGGTACATACGCCGAAAGCAAGGCGGTGGACAAGGAAAAGGTCGTTACGGCACTGGCCGCCTTGAAGAAGGAACAGGAGATCACGATGGTGGTCGTTCCCGAAGCCGCCTCTACGCCCGACTGCAAGGACATCCAGACACAGGTGCTTGCCCACTGCGGCGAGATGATGAACCGCTTCGCTATTCTCGACGTGCAGCCCAAGGCGGCCGACAACGAGGTCATGTCGGAGCAGATAGAGAAATTCCGAACCAACGTGGGTGCGAACTATCTTTCCTACGGTGCGGCCTACTATCCGTGGCTGAACACCTCGGTGCTTTCCGACAAGGACATTGACGGCACGGTGTTGACCTGGGACTATGCGCAGGAGGCTCCCGACCTGACTCCGTTCTTCGGGCCGGACTCCAAGTTTCCGGAGTATTTCAATTCGGTGTTCAAGGCGATAAAGGACGGCACTGCATTGTCCGCCGACGAGCTTGCCGCCATGAAGAACAACCTGCACAACGCCTTATTGCAGAACTTCCCCGGATATCAGTACATCGTGAACAAAGTGCGTGAGAAACTGAACCTGCTTCCCCCTTCGGCAGCCATGGCAGGACTCTACACAATGGTGGACAACACGCGCGGCGTATGGAAAGCCCCGGCAAACGTGTCCGTGAACTATGTGAACAGCCCCACGGAGAACATCGACAACGCCATGCAGGAAGACCTGAACATGCCGATGAATGGCAAGGCGGTGAACGCCATCCGCACCTTCCCGGGCGAAGGCATCAAGGTATGGGGAGCACGCACATTAGACGGCAACTCGCAGGACTGGCGTTATGTGAACGTGCGCCGCACGATGATGTTCCTCGAAGAGTCCGTGAAGAACGCGGCGAAGGCATACGTGTTCGAGCCGAACGTGGCTGCAACCTGGATGAACGTGCGTTCGATGATAGACAACTTCCTGCGCAGCGTGTGGAAACGCGGCGGACTGGCAGGTGCCACGCCGGAGGATGCCTACGAAATCCATGTCGGCCTGGGCGACACCATGACCGCCAACGACATCCTGGACGGCATCATGCGCATCACCGTGCTCGTGGCAATCACCCGTCCGGCAGAGTTCATCGAAATCACCTTCCAGCAGCAGATGCAGAAGAGCTGATGACGGTTGATAAGCGAAAACAAATAAATCGAATTGATAACACTTTAAATTAGAATATTATGGCAGACGAAAATGGAGCTGCACAGAGCGCTCAGACATGGCCCGTACCTGAATTTCATTTCAGCGTGGAAATATCGAATGTGGGTAAAATCTCCTGCAAGGAAGTGTCGGGACTCGATGTCGAGTTCGACGTGATCGAATACCGTTCCGGTGACATGCCGGGGTTCACCAAGGTCAAGATGCCGGGTTTGCGCAAGAGCGGCGATGTGACCCTGAAGAAAGCGATGTTCAAGGACGACAAGAAACTCTGGGACTGGATCAACAAGGTGAAGATGAACGTCATCCAGCGCGAAAGCGTGACCGTCGCCCTTCTGGACGAGAGCGGCGGTCCGGTGCAGAGCTGGAAACTGACCAATGCCTGGCCGAAGAAATATACCGTGGAGGGTTTCAAGGCGGACGGCAACGGCGTGTCGATGGAAACCATCGTGCTTGCGCATGAAGGCGTAACCCCGGCATAATGTAATTCCTATACCGTTCAAGCATGGCTCCTGACAGCAAGACATGGAAACCTCCCGTACTCTTCCATTTCTCGGTAGAGTTCCAGTGGGGAAAGGACAAGGCATCCGCCTCCTTCGCGGAGGTGGACGGCCTGGGCCAGGAGCTTGTGCTTGAAAAAGGGAAAGATGAAACGGAGCTACCGGTCGATGTAAAGGTCACGGACATCACCCTGAAACGCGCGATTGAACCCATCAACGAGAAAATTACGGTATGGGTCAAGAACACTTTCCGGTTCATGTACGGAGCCAAAATAAAGCCATGCACGCTACTCATCTCCCTGCTCGACGAACAGGGCAAGCCGATAGCGCAGTGGACTTGCGAATGGGCTTTCCCCGTCAAGTGGACCGTCAGCCCGCTGAACGCCTCTGAAAGCAAGATAGCCGTAGAAACCATTACGTTACGATACAAGTCATTGAGGAGGAACAAATAATGCCGATAGTTATCAAAGAAATACATGTAAGCACCGTGGTGGAGAAGAAAATCATCCTTCCGGAGGAGGTTTCCCCGGGAACGGTGGAACTTCTCAAAAAGGCCGTGCTGGAGGAACTGTCCGAAAAGGAGGCAGCCGGTCATACGGCGCGCTCCGATAAAAGGGAACGGTGAACATAAAAACTGTGAAAGCAATGAAGCATCTGACATTCAAGGCATATACGGATGGAAAGTACGGCAGCGAGATAGGCTCCTATACCGTGCTGCTGGACCCGAATACATTCAAATTCGACAAGGAAATCGAATATGCAGAAGACAGGCAGCTCGGTGCCATCGGTGGGAACGTGCGGTTCGTGCGCTACAAGGCCGAGAACCTGTCGTTCAAATTCACCATAGACTGTACGGGCATCGTGGAAGGGACGGAGGAG
>CATXZX010000353.1 GCA_958404085.1 uncultured Prevotellaceae bacterium
CTTTCGAGGGCCATGCAGCTTGTTAAGGAAATGGCAGTCAACTGATTGTCCTGGCAATAGATGTTCTTAAGGTTCGTGGTCTGCCGCAATTCGAGTTGCGTCAGTTCCTGACCTTCACATACCAAGGTTTCCCAGTACTTGCCGCCCGTAATCGTGACTGTTTGCGATGTCAGCGTACCGGTAATCGTGTCGGTAGTTACTTTAACTGCGTTTCCGTCTCCCCAGTCCACTGATACTGCGGCCCGTGGGTTTACGACCAATGTGAGAGGTTCACCAATGTTTTTTCCTGTGGTTAGAGTAACCGTCTGGATTTGCGCGGAACCTGTCAGCCAAAAGATACAGCTTCCTAAGAGCAGTGTCGTACGCGCTAAAATCTTTTTCTTCATAATAATGTGGGCTTAAGAGTTTTTTTATTGCTTTTGCCGGAAGTCCGGAGGGGTAATCCTGAACATTTTACTGTCTGTATGCTGTTCTTCGATAATCTTCAGCAGTTTCTTTACGATTGCCGGTTTTTCCGAAGCCACGTCGTGGTCTTCGTGCAGGTCGGTTTTCAGGTTGTAGAGGTGTGGCTTTCCTTTTTTGACCACCAGTTTCCAATCACCGGACCGGACTCCGATCTGATCTGTTTCGTGAAACTCCCAATAAAGGAAGTCGTGTTTCTTCTTTTGTTTTTTTCCAAGTAGTGCGGGTTTGATGGATATTCCGTCGAAATAGTCGTTCTCGATATCGTTGTTCCTGTATTTCTTTTCGTAATCCTTGATATTCATCAGGTCGCAGAACGTCGGCATCATATCATAGAACGCACATTGCAGGTCTGAGGTGGACGCAGCCGGTACGTGTCCCGGCCAGCGGACGATGAACGGTATGCGTATACCTCCTTCGTAGCATTGGCGTTTAAGTCCGCGCAACTTACCGTCGCGGCCGAAAAAGGTGGGGTCGGCTCCGCCCTCTTCGTGGGGACCGTTGTCGCTTGTAAAGATGACGAGCGTGTTTTCGTCCAGTCCTTTTTCTTTCAGTTTGGCCAATACTTCGCCCACGTAAGCATCCAGTCGGGTAATCATACCCGCAAACTGGGCATGTACATGGGTTACGGGGTTGTAGCGTGAACCTTTCGAACCGCCAAAACGCTTATCCGTCGTGAACTGCTGTTTGTAGTGCTTGAGAATTTCGTCTTCAGGCTGTACCAGCTCAGCGTGGGGCAGGGTATAGGTGAACAATCCGAAGAATGGCTGGCTGGCGTTCTGCTTATCCAGCCATTTCAACGCTTCCTGATGGATTATTTTAGCCGAGTATTGTGTCCGGTTGTAATAATCGTCTCCGTACATGTCGTGACGGATGTTCTGGTCCATGACAAGGCGTACGACCCCTGTGTCGCCGGCCGATTTGCTGTACCGGTTCAGGAAATTCGGATAATATAAATGTGCCTGGAACTGGCAGATGTAGCCGAAATATTCGTCTACGCCTCGTTTGTCGGGTGTAGACACAGACCCCTCGTAACCGCCGGCCCATTTGCCGAATACACCGGTCGTATATCCGTTGTCTTTCATGATTTCGGGGATGATGACATGGGCGGGGTCGTATGGATGCTGGCCCACGACTGCATAGTCCGTGTTGCCGTACATGACGGCTCCCTTCCAATATTCTTTGTTGCCGCGTACCAGTCCGTGTCCGCTGTGTTGCCCCGTCATGAACGATGCGCGCGAAGGCGCACTGACGGGACTTCCGGCATAAGCCTGGGTGAACAGCATGCCTTCGCTGGCCATTCTGTCGATATGAGGAGTCTGAATGTAGGGTTGGCCGTAGCATCCAAGGTCTCCGTACCCCATATCGTCACACATGATGACCAATATGTTCGGGCGTTGTACCTGTTCGGCGTGGCCGGCAATGGCGGTCAGCACACTACCTCCTATTAAAAAAAGTCGTTTGTCCATCGTTTTGTCGTGAAGAGTGATAAAAATACGCGCTTATTACTGCAAAGAAAAACAAAATATGGGGAGAAAACAAATTTAGAAAGCCTTTTTTTCGAAAAACATTTGCTGAAAGTGCCTGCTTTTCAAGAAAACAAAAGTTTTCCCTTTGTCAGATGGGAAAGAATCTTTAATTTTGCGAAGAAAGGACGATAAAAATAACGAATTTAATTGATATAAAACGAAAAATCATGCGAGTTATTATTGAACCTAATTACGAGAAACTGTCGCAGTGGGCGGCTGATTATGTGGTAAGTAGAATTAATGAAGCAAAGCCGACGGCTGAAAAACCGTTCGTGCTGGGTCTGCCGACCGGTTCGTCGCCTATCGGTATGTACCAGGCGCTGGTAAAGGCGAACAAGGAAGGCAAGGTTTCCTTCAAACATGTTCTTACATTTAATATGGACGAATATGTCGGTTTGCCCGAGAGCCATCCGGAGAGCTACCACTCCTTTATGGCCAAGAACCTGTTCGATCATATCGATTGTCCGAAGGAGAATATCCATATCCTCAACGGTAATGCCCCTGACCTGGCTGCCGAATGCGCTCACTATGAACAGATGATAGAGGAAGCCGGCGGTATAGACCTCTTTATCGGCGGTATCGGTCCCGACGGGCACATCGCCTTCAACGAACCGGGCTCTTCGTTGACATCGCGTACACGTGTCAAGACGCTGACAACCGATACGCGTATCGCCAATTCGCGTTTCTTCGGCGGAGACCCCGAGAATGTACCCCTCCACGCACTCACCGTGGGTGTCGGTACGGTTATGTCGGCCAAAGAAGTGCTTATTCTTTGTAACGGCCATAATAAGGCCAAGGCATTGCAAGCTGCTGTTGAAGGTCCTGTAACCCAGATGTGGACCATCAGCGCCCTGCAGATGCACCAGCACGGCATCATTGTATGCGACGAACCGGCAACCGATGAATTGAAGGTGGGTACTTACAAATACTTCAAGGACATCGAGAAGGAAGCTATCTAAGGATAAACGGAATAAACGGATTATTTGTGTT
>CATXZX010000354.1 GCA_958404085.1 uncultured Prevotellaceae bacterium
TCAGAAGATCGAGAATATAAGCGATGGAAGTATCGCTACTGAAGCCATATTTTGCGAAATGGCGATAGTCGACAGGCAAATCGGGTGTAAAGGTCCGGGCTCGCGGGTCGGTAGAAGGCAGAAATATCTGTTGGTAATTGGATATGGAACCGCCTATACCGCTATGCGGAAGGTAGAACGGCGTATTTTCCATGTACGTATTGGGAGCCTGCGAGGTGGTAACACCCACGACTTCCGCTCCCATTTTCCATAACTTGAATGTATAATGAAATGCCGCACTGAATGTGTGGACATCGGTCACTACAAAAACCCTTTTAGGTAAATAAAGGGATTTTCCATGCTGCTCATGCAGCTGGCGACGGGTGTCTTCGTCGACCATCAGTCCGTCTATGGCTTTGTATTTCTGTTCTTCCGACCAATCCGTTCTATCCTCCCCGTCCTCAAAGATATAGTCCAATTCCTTCATGGCCGTACGGTTACGCTTATTGAAATCCATCATAGTCATCTTGATTTTCTTCAAGAAAAGCGGGGATATGCGGCGGAAACTTTCATCCGAAAAACTTTTCATCGTAAAATACCGGTCTCCATACAGCTGATATACAGTAGCATCGACAATCGGGGTCCATCCGCCACCGTTTCCCCGCAAGTCTACAATCAGATAGGGGACATTTTTCGCTTTCATCTCCAGAAGCATATCCCGGAATACGGCGGGAAAAGAAGGTATCCCCTCGATAGCCTTGAGCGTATCGGACGGCATGTCGCATTTAAGGACATTTTTGTAGAACCAATAAAGTTGTCCGTAAAAATCCCACTTATTGTTACGCATAAAAGCGAAATTCTCGCGACTGTAAACAGCGGGAAATTTCAGCATCATCACTTTGCCGTCGCGATCGACGGTCTTATACTCCATAAAACCTTTAGGTAAGCGCGGATTTTCATTAAAAGACACAAAAACAGCGTTACGGCTATCAGCGACGGACGCATTAGGAACACTATATGTCACACTGTCGCCTTTTGTCGTAACAAGTCCCAACTTCAACGCAGTACCTATGCCGGGAATCCACTGCTGCCACTGCGACATATTTATAAACCGGTCGAACATGGCCCAGACCCCGAAGCGATTCTCTACCGGCTTATACATCCCGATAAACTCCGCGATCTTATCCATCGGGTAACCGTTAACGGACACAACCCGGCTTCCGAGAAGAGCTTTATCTTTGGCCAGAACTTTGGACAGCATCAACACGTCATTAGCAGCCGCCATCTGGAAAAGTGCGACAGGCGTATTTGGGACAGACTGACCGGCCGGAAGTTGAACATAAGTATGTCCGTCGTGCAAACGGGAAGCCAGCATGGCCAAGGAACTAGCCAGTTTTTCGACTGTCAACGATTCATCCTTACTCAGTTCACCCCGTACGTGGCCAATTGTCTTGAAAAAAAACGGTCGACCGCCAAAAGCGGTGTAAGGATCCGGGTGCGTATCATCCAGGTATTTGACAAACAGGTCAAAATCCGCAAGCAAAGAATCTTTATGCACCCGACTGGCCGCCTGCCCCTTCCATAAAAAAGCAAACAGCGCAACAATTAGTAATTTCCAACGCATCTCCATTGTCCAATAAATTTTGTTACAAGTAATTAATACACCGACAAAGATAAACAAAAATCATTACCTTTGTCATAAAAACTTTGTTTATGCCTCTTTTTTGTCTATATATTGTAATAATTATCCTCCTGATATTTCCGACGGACACCATTCATTCGTCCACCACCTCCTCAAAACGCGAAACAAGAGCCGTCTGGATTGCGACTATCAAAGGATTGGACTGGCCTACATCCTACGCCAATTCACCCGACGGAATAGAGAGACAAAAAAACGAACTGCGCTGTCTGCTCGACAGCCTGCAAAAAATCTACATCAATACCATTCTTTTGCAGACCCGTATCCGCGGTACGGTCATTTATCCCTCCGAATTCGAACCTTGGGACGAATGCTTTACGGGAATTCCCGGTAAGGCTCCCGGATACGACCCGCTGGATTTTGCCGTAACCGAATGCCACAAGCGCGGCATGGAATTGCATGCCTGGATTGTGGCTTTTCCGCTTAAAGACACAAAGACCATGCAGAAATTGGGTAAAGACGGATTACTGCACACCCATCCGGAATTATGCAAACGCACCAGCACAGGATGGATCATGGACCCGGGCGTACCCGGTACAGCACCTCATCTGGCCAAAATGTGCGCAGAAGTAACCCATAAATACGACGTAGACGGCATACACCTCGACTACATCCGTTATCCCGAGAAAGTTCTGAAATTCGATGACCGCAGCACCTATAAAAAATACGGACATAAAAAGCCGTTGGCACAATGGAGACGGGACAACGTAACGACCTGTGTCGAAACGATACGCAGAAGGATAAAAGCAAAAAAGCCATGGATTAAGTTAAGTTGCGCACCCATCGGAAAAGCAACCGACCTGAGCCGTTACAGTTCGTACGGCTGGAACGCCTACCACACCGTCCATCAGGATGCACAGGGCTGGCTGAAGCAAGACCTGGTAGACATACTTTTTCCGATGATGTATTTCAAGGACCATCATTTCTATCCTTTTGCCTTAGACTGGGCCGAACAGAGCGACGGTAAGCCGGTTATTCCGGGTTTGGGCGTCTATCAGATTGACCAATGCGAGCGGAACTGGCCACTCCAGACCCTTACGCAGGAAATTGACTTCCTGCGAAACATTCATAGCGGGGGACAGGCCTATTACCGATGCCGGTTCCTGACCAAAGACACCAAGGGCATTTACCGCTTCCTGCAATCTTTCTACACTCATCCGGCACTGACTCCTGTTCTTCCCCGGGAAACGTCGCGCACCGTTCCCTGCCCCACCGACTTATCCCTGGAATGTTCTGCCGACAGGCTGCGGCTGAAATGGAAAGCGCCCGCCACACGGCCTGACGTACGCTACAACATTTA
>CATXZX010000355.1 GCA_958404085.1 uncultured Prevotellaceae bacterium
CGAAAACAGACCACCGCTTTGCAAGTTCTACTGCAAAGCGGTGGTCTGTTTTCACACATCGGAACACCGGCCCCGGACGGGCCCGGCCTCTCAATCTTTCTTCGACAGTATATCCGTCACGTCGCCGGCCGTCAGGTGCGAGATGTTCTCACGCATCGCCGTATCGCCCTTCAGATTCTGCAAGCGGTAGTAATCCATAAAACCCATATTGCCCTCGCGCAACGCCTGGGCCAGCGCCTTCGGCACTTCGGCCTCAGCCTGGATAACCTCTGCACGGGCCTCTTCGGCACGGGCCTTCATCTCCTGTTCCGTGGCCACGGCCATGGCACGACGTTCCTCAGCCTTGGCCTGAGCAATGTTCTTGTCGGCATTAGCCTGGTCTATCTGCAACGTAGCACCGATGTTCTTACCCACATCTATATCCGCAATGTCGATGGAGAGAATCTCGAAAGCCGTACCGGCATCGAGTCCCTTCCGAAGAACCAGTTTCGAGATGGAATCAGGATTCTCGAGTACAGTCTCATGCGTCTCGGCAGAACCTATCGAGCTGACGATACCCTCGCCCACACGGGCCAGAATGGTGTCTTCGCCCGCTCCGCCCACAAGCTGGTGGATGTTGGCACGCACCGTAACACGCGCTTTTGCAATCAGTTGGATTCCGTTCTTCGCCACAGCAGCCACGGGAGGCGTATCAATCACCTTCGGATTGACCGACGTCTGCACGGCCTCGAACACATCGCGTCCGGCAAGGTCTATCGCCGTCGCTTTTTCAAAAGGCAGGTCGATATTGGCTTTCGAGGCCGACACCAACGCATGTACCACCCGCTGCACATGGCCTCCGGTCATGTAATGGGCCTCCAGATTGTCGCGGGTAATCGAATCGAGACCCGCCTTGTGTGCCTCTATCAGACTCGGAACAATTACGCTGGGCGGAACATTGCGGATTCGCATCAGGAAAAGCTGTATCAGCGAGATTTGTACGCCCGATACCTTGGCCGACAACCACATGAAGAACGGCACAAAATGAAAAAACACGGCCAGCAGGGCTATCACGCCGCAGACCATAATGACAGAGAAATAAGAAGAATCCATAATTACTGAATAATAAAGGTTATCTATAAGGGTTATTGTTACATCCGTCTACTTGCGCTTGACCAATATCTGGGCTTGCGAAACTCCGCAGACAACGATACGGGCACCTTCGTCGATAAAGCCGTCGACAGAACGTACCTCGACGCGACGGCCCGCCACCAGGGCGTTGCCTACAAGGGCCAGCCGCGTAAGGGCCACGCCCTCTTCCCCCATACGGACGGAGAGCTGGTCGGCCGAGGCGGCGGTAGAATTTATATTTTGTTTGAGCGACAAACGTTCCAGTGTCCGCGAGCGCATCAGCAGCCAAAGGAACAACAGACACAGAACTACGCTAAAGCCCAACACACAGAGCCCGACACTCAGACCATAGGTATTAAACACCAGCACGTTGGCCACAATCAGTCCCACAGCCGAACCTATTCCGGCCAGTCCCACTCCGGGCAGCAGAAAGAGTTCGACAAAAAACAATACGGCACTGATCAGAAAAAGAAGAAGAATTACAAGAACATCCATAACATCACGTATTTAAAAATCACTGTACACTACGACCGAAAAATCAGTATGCCTGCCGGTACTTGTTCTCATTCTTATCGTCCAGCATACTCAGGTAAGAGGCATAACGCGAGGGGGCAATCCGATGGTTCTCTACCGCTTCCAGCACGGCGCAGCCCGGTTCGTGCGTATGCGTACAGTTGTCGAAACGGCAACCGTCCGAGCAACGGAAAATTTCCCGGAAATAGTGCGCCACCTCTTCGCGCTCCATGTCGAATGTGCCGAATCCCTTGATACCGGGTATGTCGATGATGCTACCGCCTCCGGGCAATTCGAACAGCTCGCTGAACGTGGTGGTGTGAACCCCCGTTCCGTGCGCCTCCGACACCTCTCCTGTCCGCACACAGAGGCCCGGAACAAGCGCATTGAGCAAGGTGGATTTTCCGACGCCCGAATTGCCGGCCAACAAGGTGACCCGGTCCTTCAGTAACGGACGCACTGTGTCGGCGCCGGCTTTGTCCAGCAACGACATCCGGAGGCACTGGTAATCAAGTGCGGTATATACCGTCTCCCAATAGTCCACGGTCTCACGGTCCGCGGGCGTATACCGGTCGGTTTTATTGAATAGCAGAACGACCGGGATGCGGTAGGCCTCGGCCGAAGCCAGGAAACGGTCTATAAAAGTAGGGGACGTCTCGGGAGAAGAAGGGGTGACCAACAGAAAGACCTGGTCGATGTTCGCTGCCAGGATGTGGCTCTGCTTCGACAAGTTCGGCGATTTCCGGATGATGTAGTTGCGCCGGTCGTCCAGCGCCACGATAAAGGCGGTTCCCTCGGCGTTTTCCACAATCTCCACCGTATCGCCTACGGCTATCGGGCTGGTACTGCGGATACCCTTCAGGCGGAAATTGCCTTTCAGCTTGCATTCCACAGCCCGGCCATCGTCCGTGCGGACGATGTACCAGCTGCCGGTATTTTTCACTACTGTTCCGTGCATCAAACGGTCATGATTTCTTTATTCTTTTGAGCCAGAAGTTCTTCGATCTGAGCCACTTTCTTGTCGTGAATCTTCTGAAGTTTCTCTTCCGCGTCCTTCTCGATGTCCTCGCTCAAGCCGTCTTTAATAGCCTTCTTGAGTTTTTCGATACCGTCACGACGTGCGTTGCGCACGCTGACCTTTGCCGTCTCGGCCTCTTTGCTGCACTGTTTGCCAAGCTGCTTGCGGCGCTCCTCGGTAAGCGGGGGAATGCCAAGGCGTATGATTTCGCCGTTGTTCTCGGGTGTGATGCCGACTCCCGAGTCGATAATGGCTTTCTCGATGATCCGGAACATGGACTTGTCCCACGGCTTGATGGCAATCGTACGCGCATCGGGCGTCGTCAGGGCAG
>CATXZX010000356.1 GCA_958404085.1 uncultured Prevotellaceae bacterium
GCCGACTCCTTCAGATTGGCCGCCACTTTATGGACTCCGGCCAACCGGCCTATGGCATAGCTATCGGAAACGACATATCCCTTAAATCCCATCTCACCGCGCAGCACGTCGTGCAGGTAATGGAGGTTTCCGGACATCGGTACACCGTCGAAGTCGTTGTAGGCACACATAACGCCCAACGCTCCGGCCTCCTGAAAGACCTTGCGGAACGGATATTCATGTATATAGTACATCTCGGAAGGAGTTACGTGCGGGTCGGTACGCGCATCCCACTGGCGTGCGGCCTTGCAGTCGCCGTAACCCACATAATGTTTGGGAGTGGACACCACGCGTTGCTCCTGTATGCCCTTGGCCATGGCCACACCCATACGGGCTACGAGGTAAGGGTCCTCGCCGAGCGTTCCCTCCCAACGCCCCCAGCGTTGATCGCGCGCTACGTCCAGAATCGGTGCATAGACATTGGTGTAGCCCATGGCGCGGGCCTCGCGCCCCTCGGCCACGCCCTGCAAGTAAGCCAGTTCTTTGTTCCACGTACATCCCAGTCCGTTCATGGAAGGAAAACTGGTGGCATGAGGGGCACACAGGCCGCGTATGCCCTCGTTGGTAAAGTCCACCGGAATGCCGAGACGGGTGTATTCCACAAAAAAGCGCTGTGTCTCGGCCAACGAATGGGCCAGTTCGGACAGGTCGCCGACTTCGCGATTCAGGTGTTCGTCGATATTGGCAATGCCGTCCTTCAGAATCATATTCAACCAGTTGCGATTGGGAACACTGTCCTTCAGCGCCTTCTTATATCCGTAATACGTAGCCAACTGGTTCGACTTTTCCTCCATAGTCATCTGCAAGAGAAGGTCGTCGATACGCTTCTCGATGGGCTGCGTAGGGTCTTCGTAAATATCTTTCCGACCGTTTTTATTAAAGTCTATCCACCCTTTTTTATAGATTTCCTTTTTCTGCGGAAAATCAATCCGGGTTGACCACTTTTTCTGTGCGACCAACTGAACGGAAAAGGCCAGACTGACGGCCAATCCCAACATTTTTTTCGAATACATGTTACCTGCTTGTTATCAAATCAAAATAAATCGTTCTCGTTGATGGGAAGCGGCGGACTGTCTACGGGGCGGTCGTTATTCCAGTCGCGTTCCATCGGCACACCGGCCAAGTTGCGGCGCACCAACTTCAGGCCGTAAACCGGAGCATTCCACGTGCTGACCAAAACGCCCTCCGAACCTCTGTCGGGGAGCAGCTCGGCATATTTTTCCATAAACACGCCGAATTTCTCCATGGCCCGGTTACAGATTTTCTCCAATGCCGTTTTCTCGGCATCGGACAAGTCCGCTGTTTTTATGGTACGGATTTCCGTTCCGGCCTTGAAGGCTTCTAAGTAGAGGACCGTTGCCTGCACACGATTCTCGAGCAACGCAAGAACAGAACGGGCCTCGGGAGTATTGTGCTGCCCCAGAAGGGTCGAGAGCAAGCCGCTTATTTCCTCGGAGCCCCCGATGGTTTTGTCCAGATTGGACAGATTCATTCCCCGGTAAAGTCCAGGATGGCGCCAGGCGCCGGTCCAACAAAAACCGATGTTGCCCAAATGCCCCGTGGCATAGCTGTCCCACTGGTTTATGCGCTCCATGATGTCGGCAAAAGCCTCCTCGCGAACAATGCCGACGCGCCGAGCAAACGTCCGGTAGAACGCAGCAGGGGCTTCGGTGCCCTTCAGGGATGTTTCGGCCGCATACCGAGCGGTTATCCGGTTCTCGCAAGTACGCCAATGATTGAAACAGACGGAAGGTACAGGCTGCCCGGCGGCAAGAGAATCCACGTAGGAAAGCAGACATCCGATGCCGTTGGCGGCATTTTGCTGCAAATACATCAGGCCGTCGAACTCTATCCAGGAATAAAGTTCCGTTTGCTTCATATCGCGGACCGTCTTCACCATCTGGCGTACGACACGGTCCACTCCGTCGCTTCCGTGCGAAGGCATGATAGCCACAGCGGCATCGGGCATCGTACTACGAACCAAGTGATAGGCCGGCAAGGCGTAGCGGGTAGTGCAATAAATACCCAGTTTGAACTGTTTGGATGGATGTTCGGCCCGTAATTTCCGCAACGAAGCCATGTTGTTGCCCAATTGTGCATACAAATCATTCAGGTCGGTACCCGGTTTCTGTATTGTCTGTGCTATCACGGGGTCGTCCAATATCTCTTTTCCGAAATAACGCGTCAGTGTTTTTGTCACCCCCTCCCGCGTGCTGGCATTTCCCCAGCCGCCCATTTCTTCGGTGATGAGTTCCATCGCGTCTATCATCGGATAATTTTTCAAAATGTCGCCCACGGTCGATACGGTCTGCGCTTCGGTCAAGTTCCGGGGTTCGATGGAGAACTGGATATAAAGGCCGCGGCGTTTGGCATGGGCCAGCAATTCGTACATCCAGGCTATCGCGGCACGGCTTTTCCGGACTTTTTCGAAATAAAAAGGCTCCATCGTCGGAATGCAATAGAGCGAATCGTTGAAACGGACGTGCTTGCGAAGAAAAGAATTGTTGCCGTAAAAATGGGGACTGTCATAAAAGAAATTTCCGCCGTACAAAGTGCTGTCGGCCTGCGGTTGTTCGTGCCAGAAACCGGGATAACTGTGTACGACGAGTTTGTTGAAACGCAAACGGACCATGTTGTCGATATAATCTTTGGCCTCCTCAATCGGATATGAGGACAGGTCCATCGGGAAATTGACATGCTGACGGATACCGCGCCACCGAACCCGCGGAACGACCATGGTATCTATCTTCTGTACCTTGTCGAAATCATATTTCGCCGGGACAAGTGTCCGCGAAAGGTCGAACGTATAGCCCAACTGCTCCAAAAACGTATAGACCGCATGCGATATGCCCATCGGATCGGCCGCCTCGAACGAATAACGGCCCGGCGCAATCGTTTTACAGGCAAAGGAGCCGTCCGGCAGGCTCTTGTTG
>CATXZX010000357.1 GCA_958404085.1 uncultured Prevotellaceae bacterium
ATGATGCCGACAAGAACACCTTTGCCCGTAAAGGGAGACTCGAGTCCTTCGGCCGCATGAATCGCATCGATGCCGGAGGCCGGGCGTGCCTTGTCCATCGAAGGGCGGGCGGGAGTGGACGCGTCGATACGTTCGACCACATCGGAGGCCGCTATTTCGGCAATGCGGGCAACGGGAATGCGTGCCGTGGCCACATCGTCCGTAATATAGGTAGCCTCGATTCCCCGGTTGTCCATCATGCTGACAAACAAGGCCGCGTCGGTGCAACGTACGACCACGGGAAGAGTGTCGGACAAGGCGGAGAGACGTGCGGCAACCCTGTCCCGGTCATATCTTTCGAGCCGAAGCGCAAGGGTCGCATTGCACTTGGACAACGTCAGGCTGTCAGCCAGACGGGCCGATGCCACTTGGACAACGCACAGCAGGGCGGTCCATAAAAATACATGTCTTTTCATTCTATTCGTCTTAGGGGTTATTCGCAACAAGTGTCCGCCGGAAAATCCGGGAAACCGGTTAGAAGCAACGGACACGTGTGTTAAAAAAACAGGAAGGGCAACCTGTTGCATTGCCCTCCCATATCTTTCCGAATCAAACGGATCCGGTATTAATTACGTTCGCGGCGCGGACCACGGTCGCCTCCGCCACGACGCTCGCGACGCGGACGTTCCTCGTAATCGGCCGGTTTTTCCTCAAGCACACGGTGCGAGAGTCTGAACTTACCTGTCTTCTCATCGATTTCGAGCAGTTTTACCTGAATATGGTCGCCCTCCTTGATACCGGCCTCCTCTACGGAGTCCAGACGTTTCCATGCTATTTCGCTGATGTGGAGCAGTCCTTCGCGACCCTGCATGAACTCGACGAAACAGCCGTAGGGCATGATGCTCACAACCTTGGCGTCGTACACCTCACCAACCTCGGGAATGGCCACGATGGCACGGATCTTGGCAACAGCCGCATCGATGGAAGCCTTGTCCGGGCCGCTCACCTGAATTTTGCCTACGCCGTCTTCCTCGTCAATGGTAATGACAGTACCCGTGTCCTCCTGCATACCCTGGATAATCTTTCCGCCCGGGCCAATAACCGCACCGATAAATTCTTTCGGTATGGTGAACTGTTCGATACGCGGTACGTGCGGTTTGAGTTCGGGACGCGGTTCGGGCATACATTCGGTCAGTTTACCCAAAATATGCTCGCGGCCGGCCTTTGCCTGCATCAGGGCTTTCTCCAGAATCTCGTAAGAAAGGCCGTCGCACTTGATGTCCATCTGCGTGGCTGTGAGTCCGTCTTTCGTACCGGTGGTCTTGAAGTCCATATCGCCCAGGTGGTCTTCATCGCCGAGGATGTCGCTCAACACAGCATACTTGTCTTCGCCAGGATTCTTGATCAATCCCATCGCGATACCCGACACCGGTTTGGCAATAGGCACACCGGCATCCATCAGCGCCAGCGTTCCGGCGCAAACCGTGGCCATGGAAGATGAACCGTTCGACTCCAGAATATCGGAAACGACACGTACCGTATACGGATAGTCGGCGGGAATCTGTCCCTTCAGGCCGCGCCATGCCAGGTGGCCGTGGCCTATCTCGCGACGTCCGATGCCGCGCTGTGCCTTAGCCTCGCCCGTAGAGAACGGAGGGAAGTTGTAGTGCAGCAGGAAACGCATGTAGCCCTTCTCGAGTACATCGTCTATCATTTTCTCGTCCAGTTTGGTTCCGAGCGTACAGGTAGCCAGCGCCTGCGTCTCGCCACGGGTAAAGATGGCCGACCCGTGGGGACCGGGCAGCGGTTCGTGTTCGCACCAGATGGGGCGGATTTCGGTCGTCTGGCGTCCGTCGAGGCGTTTTCCCTCGTCCAGGATGCAGCGGCGCATGGCATCGCGCTCCACATCGTGGTAGTAACGATCGATGAGTTCGTTCTTCTCGGCCAGTTCCTCATCGGTCAGTTCGCTGTGGGCAGCGGCATATTGTTCTTTATAGTTCTCGCGGATTTCGGTGAAGGCCTCTTCGCGGGCATGCTTGTCGCGGTTACCTTCGGCAGCTATGGCGTAAGCCTTGGCATAGCATACGTCGTGAAGGTCCTTGCGAAGGTCTTCGTCGTTCACCTCGTGGCAATATTCGCGTTTCACGTCGGTGCCGAGTTCTTTGGAGAGTTCCTTCTGCAAGCGGCACATGGGTTTGATGGCCTCGTGGGCAGCCTTGAGGGCAGCCAGCAGGTCGAGTTCGGAAACTTCCTTCATCTCGCCTTCAACCATCATGATGTTTTCTTCCGTAGCACCTACCATGATGTCCATATCGGCTTTTTCGAGTTGTTCGAAGGTAGGATTGATGATGAACTCACCGTCGATGCGGGCCACGCGGACCTCCGAAATCGGACCTTCGAAGGGGATGTCGGAGCAAGCCAGTGCGGCGGAAGCGGCAAATCCGGCCAATGCGTCGGGCATATCCTTGCCGTCGGCCGAGAAGAGGGTGATGTTCACATAAACCTCAGCATGGTAGTCGCTGGGAAAGAGGGGACGCAGCGCACGGTCAACCAGGCGGCTTGTCAATATCTCGTAGTCGGAAGCGCGGCCTTCGCGCTTGGTGAATCCACCGGGGAAACGGCCGGCTGCCGAATATTTTTCTTTGTAGTCGCATTGCAGCGGCATGAAATCTGTTCCGGGTACAGCGTCCTTGGCTGCACATACGGTAGCCAGCAACATGGTGTCGCCCATACGGAGCATGACTGCGCCGTCGGCCTGTTTGGCCAGCTTTCCGGTCTCTATGCTGATGGTACGTCCATCAGGCAGTTCGACGGTTTTCGTAATTACGTTCATCTGAATTGTTATTTTATTTCTTATACAACTATAAAATCGCACAAAGTTAGCCATTTAAATTGGGATGGGCGGTAGCGGAAGGGGCTTTTTTCTGCGGAACAGGTCCGTTTTTAGGTCTTTTTGAGGAAAATGGAACGCGACGGCGGTACCCCGTAG
>CATXZX010000358.1 GCA_958404085.1 uncultured Prevotellaceae bacterium
GTGTTGAACGTGCATGATTATCCCTTGTCGCTGAATGCGGGTTTCACTTGGGATGCGGAACATTTCTATACGGGCATGGCACGTGTGGGGTATTCGTTCTTTACCGGTCTGCTGCTTTTCAGGTATGGGCATCTGTTTTCTGTAAAAGGCGCATTTACAGGGTGTTCGATAATCATTATTGCCGTTATATGTGTCGAAAATGTCGGCGGCTATGAAATGCCGCTGCTGGACGGGGCTTACAATCTGATTTGTACATTGGTGGTATTTCCGCTCCTTGTAAGCGTAGGAGCCGGAAGCACGGTGCGCGGAAAACGGGCGGTCCCCCTGTGTCGTTTTCTGGGACGTATTTCCTATCCGCTTTATCTGGTACACTATCCGCTGGTCTATGTGTTCTTTTCGTGGATATACGAACATCGGGAGATGGGGACTGTAGTAGTAGCCGCAACGGCTCTGTCTGTGTTTGTGCTTAGCGTAGCCCTGGCTTGGGCCGCGACGGTGCTTTACGATGAGCCTGTCAGAAAATGGCTGAAGCGCAGGTTGTGTTGAATGAATCGGAGAAAATAAACAAGTCCTATGAAAGTTTTAATCAGGCTTTCATAGGACTTTTCGTAAATGTCTTTCCGTCTTTTAATCGAGGGGGTATGTTTTGCGGATGGGGTCGTCGTATTGTTCCTGGAGGCGGAGTAGTTCCTTCTTCATCTGTTTGGTGATTTTCTCGGTACCTGGCTGGCCGTAGATATTGTGCATCTCGGTCGGATCTGTCTGGAGGTCGTAGAGTTCCCACTGGTCGATGTCGTTGTAAAAGTGCATGAGCTTGTAGCGTTCGTTACGCACACCGTAATGACGTTTTACGGAATGTTCGGCTGGGTATTCGTAGTAGTGGTAATAGAGCGATTTGCGCCAGTTCTTCGGATGTTCGCCACGCAGTAGCGGAAGCAGCGATACGCCCTGGATGTCATCGGGAATGGGAGCGCCGGCCAGTTCGAGAAATGTCGGGGCATAGTCGATGTTCTGTACCATTTCCGTGATTTCTCCGCGCGCCTTGAACCCTTTGGGCGGAAGCATGATGAGCGGTGTGTTGAAGGATTCTTCGTACATAAAGCGCTTGTCGAACCATCCGTGTTCGCCCATGTAGAAACCTTGGTCGGAGGTGTAGACCACAAGCGTGTTCTCCAGGAGTCCGGCTTGTTCCAGGTAGTCGAGCAGGCGGCCTACATTGTCGTCAAGACTTTTGGTGACTTTGGCATAGTCGCGCATGTAGCGCTGGAATTTGTATTCGGCCAGTTCTTTTCCTTTCAGATTTTTGGAGTAGAAATCCTGTGCCAAGGGTCCGTAGAAACGGTCCCACTCTATTTTGTCGGCCAAGTCCATTCGTCCGGCCATTTCCAGGTATCTTTCGGTCAGGTCGCTGGTCATTCCCGTCAGGTAGAGATGGAGGTCGTAAATGGGGTCCATGTCTTTCAGAATGTTCATTTCCTGTTCCCCTGCGGCTTGTCGTCCGTTGTAATCGTCGTAGAAGGTCGGGGGAAGCGTGAAAGTCTTGTCTTCGAATTCGCGAAGGTATTTTATTTCGGGCATCCAGCATCGGTGGCATGCCTTGTGGTGTACGAAAAGGGCAAAGGGTTTCTGCCGGTCGCGTTGGTTTTTCATCCAGTCGATACTCATGTCCGTCACTAAGTTGGTGACGTAGCCTTTTTCGCGCACGGTTTTTCCGTCCATCGTGATGAAATCGGGATTGTAGTAGTCTCCTTGTCCGGGAAGGATCTTCCAGTAATCAAAACCGGTGGGTTGGCTGACAAGATGCCATTTACCGATGAGAGCGGTCTGGTAGCCGGCTTTTTGCAATAGCTTGGGCATGGTTTGTTGCGAACCGTCGAAAATGCCGTGTTCGTTGTTTGTAAAACCGTTCTTGTGGCTGTGTTTTCCCGTCAGCATACATGCCCGGCTGGGACCTGACAGCGAATTGGCTACAAAACTGTGTACGAAGCGCACACCGTCGTTGGCGATACGGTCCAGATTGGGGGTGGAAATATTGCTTTTGTCGTAACAACTCAGCATTTGGGCCGTGTGGTCGTCTGTCATGATATAGACAATGTTGTACGGGCCCGGTTGAGTGCTTTTTTTCTGTGCGCTGCTTGTTTCCGGCATGCAGACAATCATTCCGAACGTGGATAGTAAGAGTGTTTTGTGGGGTATTTCTTTCATACGCAAGGTATTATGGATTAAAATGAAAGCCGAAAAAGTCCTTCAGAGTTGTGTTCGTAGGCTTTTTCGGCTTATAAGGTGTGAATAGGTGCTTTTGGTTTGTTATTTCACCATGGCATAGACGACATTCATGATGTGCATGCCGAGTTCGTCAGCCGCTTCTTTCGTTGCAGCTTCGGAGTAGACGCGGATAATGGGTTCGGTATTACTCTTGCGCAGGTGTACCCATTTGTCGGGGAAGTCTATCTTGACACCGTCGATGTCGTTGACATTCGCATCGGAATAGAGTCCTTTGACGCGTTCAAGGATAGAGTCGACATCAGTTCCGGGTTCTAAGTCTATACGGTTCTTGGCGATGAAATAAGGAGGATAGGTGGCGCGGAGTTGGCTGGCTGTCATTTGTTTTTTAGCCAGGTATGTCAGAATGAGTGCGATACCTACCAATGCGTCGCGGCCGTAGTGTGCAGCCGGATAGATGACTCCGCCGTTTCCTTCGCCTCCGATAACGGCATTGGTTTCCTTCATTTTCGTAACGACGTTGACCTCGCCGACAGCAGAGGGCGTATATGTGCATCCATATTTTTCTGTGACGTCACGCAGTGCGCGGGTAGAACTGAGATTGGACACGGTATTGCCCGGAGTATGCTGGAGGACGTAGTCGGCAACGGTTACAAGTGTATATTCTTCGCCGTACATGGTGCCGTCTTCGCAGAACATGGCCAAACGGTCTACGTCGGGGTCGACAACGAAGGCAATGTCGTG
>CATXZX010000359.1 GCA_958404085.1 uncultured Prevotellaceae bacterium
CGGCTGACGTCCTTCCGCACAAAGACGCTTAAACTCCTCATAGAGCTGAGAACAGTCCGCTCCCCACGAATAGCAGGCGGGGAGGAGCAAGAAATACAGTAGTACAGACAGTTTTTTCATTGTGTTATGTTCGTTTGAGTTATTTCTGTTTATCGGCGATAGCCACCGTGACACACGCCGGGAACATGTAAGAGAAATCGCCGCGCTCGTCCAGACTGCGGCGCAGGTTGTCGGCCGTACGCCGCAGCTTGCCGCGGAACAGGACGCGCCCGTCCATGCGCACCGTGACGGGACGGCCCAAATCGACCAGCCGGTCGTCCAGCCACAACGTGAGCGACGAATAGTCGCACTGCTCCAGGTCGATGAGATTGTCGTTACAGGTAAGGCGCACCGTCATGCCGCGGCGCAGTTCGTCGGCAGGTGCCGAAATCCAGTAGAAGTGCGGGCGTACCACTTCCTCCTGCCGCCAGACGATGCGGCGGGGCCTCGGTTCGCGCCGGTAGCGCGCCATCCAGGGTACGGCCGCCGTATCGGCCCGATTCATCCAGTGGCCCATACCCTGCATGATATGGGTTTCGTGTATATAGCCCCCGGGGTCGGCCCTGTGGAGCGAATCCATTTCCAACCCGCGCTCGTAGTCGAGGCGGTTGCGGTCGTAGGCGGCATCTTCGCTGCCGCACCATATCATAAAAGGCGTATTGCGGAGGTTCAGCGTAGACACATCGCCCGGATGGCCGGCCATCATGGAGGCGGCAGCCCACGTGTCGGCCATGCGGGGCGCCATGCGCCACACGCCGTCGCCGCCGGCCGAGTAGCCCATGATGTACACCTTGTCGGGATTGACGTCGAGGTAGGCCACACACATCTCGATAAGCGCCTTGTAGAAAGCATCGAGTTTGGGTTTGCACCACATATCCCAGTCGTTATAAGGCGCACGCGGGGCCACGTAGACACCCTCGGCCGGGCGATACAGGTGTTTCTGGTTTTCCCACTGCTGGTCGTTCACGGCCGAAGGTGCATTGCCTCCGCCGTGGAGCGATATCCACAAGCTGCGGCCATCGGCGGGTTTGGAACCGTATACGGCCAGCCAATAGGGCATGGACAGGTCATCGACACGCACCGTGCGGCTCTCCCAAGCCACGCGGTGGCGTTCGGCAGCGGCGGCCTTCCATTCGGTCATCAGGGTCTGGCGGCACTTCTCTACCTTGCCGCGCGAAAGATTCTGTGCGCCCCCACACAGTACATGGCCCAGCAGGACCACCATGAGGCTTAGTTTTTTCAACATTTCCGTAAGTCAGAATTAACGGCCGGAGCCTTCGGCGGAAGACAACGGGCCTTGTTTTTTAAAAAAGCGCGGCGTTATTTTCAACGACCGCGCCGCTATTTTCTGTCGGGAAAGTCCGGACGGAATACGGACCGGACGGATAAGCTCCCTACTCGGACACGCCGCAACCGTCGGCCAACCGGGCAGCCATGGCACGGCCCAGTGCCGTGCAGGCCGACAGGGCCAAGGCGTTGAAGCCCTGCTTCATCTCGACCGGAGAAGCCACGGCCTCGAAACCGGAACGAACGATGAACTCGCCCAGACGGCCCGCGGCCTTACCGGCCCACGTGTACGAACCGAAACAACCCGTCAGGCGGTTCTTGAGCCCGCGCTCCACAAGGGCCTCCACCAACGCCTGCATGGGCGGATAGAGCCCGCCGTTGTAGGTGGGTGCGCCGAGGATGAGCCCGCGCAGGCGAAACACATCGGCCAGCACGTAGGACAGGTGCGAACGGGACAAATCGTGCATCGCGATGCGGCGCACGCCGGCCTCCGACAATGCGGCGGCCACGGCCTCGGCCATACGCGCGGTGTTGCCGTACATGGAGCCGTAGGCCACGACAACGCCGTCCTCGGCCTCATAGCGACTCAGACGGTCGTAAAGGGCCACCACGTCGGGCGCCTGACAGGTCCATACCGGACCGTGGGTGGAACATATCATGCGGACGTCGAGTCCGGAGAGTTTCTTGAGAGCCGCCTGTACAGGCACGCCGTACTTGCCTACGATATTGGCATAGTAGCGGACCATCTCGTCGAAGTAGGGAGGAGTATAGATACGGGCATCGACAACGCCGCCGTTGAGCGCGCCGAACGCGCCGAAGGCATCGCCCGAGAAGAGTGTGGCCGTGGTTTCCTCGTAAGTCATCATGGTTTCGGGCCAGTGGACCATGGGGGTCAGGTAGAAGCGCAACGTGTGGCGGCCCAACGACAGGACATCGCCGTCGGTTACCTCCAGGGGCGCATTGCCGGCCGACCCGTAGTAGCCACCTACCATCTCGAGGGTCTTTTTGTTACCCACTATGCGCAACCGGGGATAGCGGGCACGGAGCAACGCGATGCTGCCCGAATGGTCGGGCTCCATGTGATTGATGACCAGGTAGTCGAGCGGGCGGTCGCCCAGCACGGCGTGGATGTTGGAGAGCAGCTGTTCGAAACAGCCGGCATCGACGGTATCGACCAAGGCGGTCTGTTCGTCGTCGATGAGGTAGGCGTTGTACGAAACGCCGAGCGGAAGCGGCCAAAGCCCCTCGAAACGGTGCTTCAGGCGGTCGTTCACGCCCACATAATACAGGTGTTCATTCAGTATCATAGGTATCTGTTAAATTCGGTTCGACGAAGAGTCCGGACATGTCGCCGCCCGTGCAAAGCCGCTCTACGACAAGCGGAAAATAGCGGTACTCGAGGGCATGGACCCGGGCAGCCAGCTGCTCGGGCGTATCGCCGGGGAGGACCGGACAACGGGCCTGGAAAAGAACCTCGCCCCGATCGTAGACGGCATCGATGCGGTGGATGGTGATGCCGCTCTCGGCCTCTCCGGCAGCCAGCACGGCACGGTGTACGTGCAGGCCATACATGCCCTTGCCCCCGTGGAGGGGGAGCAACGAGGGGTGTATGTTGACCACCCGGCCGG
>CATXZX010000360.1 GCA_958404085.1 uncultured Prevotellaceae bacterium
GAAACAATGGAAATGAAATAAAACATATCGGTCTGTACGACCCCTGCAACGAATAAACATTTCAGCGAAACATCCATCACAAGAACAAGATGTTTCGCTGTTTTTTTCAAATGTATATTTGTCCGAAGAAATACGAATAAACCATCCGAACTTCTTTTACAAGGTTCCATAAGGTTTCCGACTATAGATTTCCTTTTGTTTTGTTCGTTGTTCTCATGAAATTTCCGTACTTTTGTCCGCAAACCTAACGAAGTGATGCACCGAATTACAGCCTTTTTTATTTTTATTCTTGTTTTCTGCTGCAATGCAGCCAATTCATTCGGACAAAAGAAAGACGCCTACACAGCATATATCGAACAATACAAGGGACTGGCTATCGAACAGATGATTCTCCACCATGTTCCGGCCAGTATCACTCTGGCACAAGGACTTCTGGAAAGCAATGCCGGACAGAGTACGTTGGCCCGAAAAGCCAACAATCATTTCGGTATCAAATGTGGCGGAAGCTGGGCCGGACGTTATTTTATACAGGACGATGACTACAAGAACGAACGCTTCCGGGCATATTCCAGTGTACAGGAATCTTACACCGACCACTCGCTATTTCTTAAAAAGCCGCGTTATGCGGGATTGTTCAGCCTGAACCGTACCGATTATGTCGGTTGGGCACACGGTTTGAAGAGAGCCGGTTATGCAACCAATCCACGATATGCCTATCAATTGATAAATTTGATAGAGCGATATGGACTGATGGTTTATGACAATGCCGGAACCTATTGGACCAGCAAACACAACAAGCATCCGTTTCTACCGGAAAATGCCCATAAGGTGTATTTCAATAACAAGAACTATTTTATCATCGTACGCCGCGGAGACACATTCAAATCCATCGGCAAGGAAATGGATGTGTCGTATCGGAAACTGATACGCTACAACGAACTACCCAAAAACTATACGTTGCATGAAGGCGATGTAATCTATTTAGAGAAAAAGCGGACAAAGGCAGACCGTAAATACCGGAATTTCATCCATACCGTCAAAAACGGAGAATCGCTGTATACCATTGCCCAAAATTACGGCATGCGCCTGAAGAGCCTCTATAAACTCAACAAGCTCCCTGATGACTACGTTCTGAATGTAGGTGACCGACTCCGAATCAGGTAAGTACCAACAGTATGGCAGATTCTGTTTACAACCAATTAAAGCAGTTCGTTTCTCAGGAAAACGGATTCGATTTCCTGATGGTGATAGTTTGTCTCATACTGGTATATGTAATCGGTATCCTGCTAAAATACATTTGTCGAAAAATATTCATCCCTATTATAAATAAGATTGTGCAACGCACACATACCATATGGGATGATTACTTGCTCAATGAAGAGGTACTGAAAAATACATCCAACCTAATACCTCCCATATTGCTTTACATTATATTTCCCTGGATCGAAAGACAATATGCAGCCGGAATCGATTCTGTATTTATGATATTGGCGGAGCGTCTGATAAACATCTCGCTCATTGTCATAACCACCAGATTGCTTTTTGTCATCGTATCGCATGCCGCCTACCTGTCTGTCAGCCACGAACGTTTACAACGGCATTACATTGCGGGCGTATTCCAGTTCGTCAAACTACTCATCATAGCTATCGGAAGTATATGTATTGTTGCCGCATTGGTAGACCGCTCACCGATAAACTTCATAGCCGGACTCGGAGCTGCGGCAACTGTATTGATGTTGGTATTCAAGGACGTCATACTCGGCTTGGTGGCAGGCATCCAACTGACGACGAACAATATGTTGAAGTTAGGAGACTGGATCACACTGCCTAAGGAAAACATTGAAGGAACTGTTGAGGAAATATCTCTCGTAGCCGTGAAAATCAGAGGGTTCGACAATACGATTTATACGATACCGCCCTATACGCTCACCTCGGGTATTTTTCAGAATTGGCAGCCCATGACCGAACGCAACGGACGGCGCGTAAAACGTTCTGTCTACATCGATGTCAACAGTATTGTTTTCTATTCGCCGGAACAAATAGGCAAGCTGAAGGAAAAAGGGCTGT
This sequence comes from uncultured Prevotellaceae bacterium, assembly GCA_958404085.1. Classification (GTDB taxonomy): domain Bacteria; phylum Bacteroidota; class Bacteroidia; order Bacteroidales; family Bacteroidaceae; genus Alloprevotella. Next base: position 2,068 of record CATXZX010000360.1, read on the forward strand.
ACGCCGAAGAGGTGTACACAAAACTTGACCGTACAACCAACCTGACATTATACCGGCGTTACGTTGAATTTTTCATGGCACACGACGAACAAATCAACAAAAGTTACTACACTCTAGTAAGGCAGCAACAATCTACGGGTGAAGGAATTCCCATTGAATTTTACTTTTTCTTTTATGAGACATCTTTCGTGCAATACGAAAAAATGTCGGCCGACTATATGGACTATTTTATTGCCATGTTGCCCCAGTTCGGACTAAGGGCTTATCAGCGACCGAGTGGAACAGATCTTCGCCACATACAGACATTTCCTGAACCAAATAACCGTTACGGCCTTTAATATTTTATGAAACATCTCATTCTCTCTATAATATTTCTGATTATTTCTCTAATCGCATGTGATAATGTGTCTCTTCATAACAACGAGAGCAATGCGGAAAAAGGAAACGAGCAGGTTATTGCTTCCGGGAACTGGGACCTTGAACAAATTACAGAAAGTGGTGAACTAATTGCAGTAACTCTGTACGGTCCTGAAAGTTATTATGAATACCAAAGTGTATTATGCGGAATGCAATACCTGTTAGCCGAAAGATTTGCCCAAAACGAAGGCGTACGATTACGCATGGAAACGGTAAAAGATACGGCATCGCTCATAACCTTTCTAAAAAATGGAGATGCCGATCTCATTGCCTACGATTTACCTGAAGATATTATCAAAAAGGAAAAACTACAAGCGGCGGGCCATTATTCAATAAGGTCTAACGGAAAAAAATGTTTTTGGTCTGTCAGGAGAGAATCTCCACGTTTATCGGAAGCCCTGCAGAACTGGTATTCGCCCGGACTCGAAAAACGTTTAAACGAATTAAACAACAAGCGGAACACGGAAAGA
>CATXZX010000361.1 GCA_958404085.1 uncultured Prevotellaceae bacterium
GGCGGACATGGCTACGGCATGCGTTCGGAAACAGGCAAGACATGGGTGGCACGATCCGCAGAATGGCTCAAAAAATAAATCCGCACCGTAAAAAAACAGGCGGACAAGGTTTCCGAAACCCCGTCCGCCCTATTCTTTTCCAAAAAATCCGCGGCCCTTTCGGCTCAGGCCGCGGATTTCCGAAACGCTAATTGTCCAGATAGTAAGTAATGTTCGTCACAACGCGAATACGTTTGATGTGCGGCGTATTCGAGTCGCGGTCGTCGATCGAGAACAGGCCCTGCGAAGCCGTCTTAATCTTGCCGAGACGACTGTCGGAATCCTTGGCGAATTTCTGAGCGGCCTCGCGTCCGTTGCGGGTCGCCTCCTCTATCATTTCGGGCTTGATTTTGTTCAGACTCGTAAACTCAAACTGCACGCGGTTCTGGTAATCGTTTTCGCTGATGGCGATTCCTTTTTTCAGCAATTCGCCCATTCGCGCCATCAGGCCGCGCACCACGTCTACCTGGCCCGACGAAACGGTCAGGACCGTCGTTACGTTGTAGCGGTCGCGCGGTCCGTTGTTAGCCTGGTAGCGGTCCGTCAGAATGTCGAGTACCTGCGGAGCCGAAACGGTAATCTCCTTGTCCGTAATGCCGTTCTGTTTCAGAAAATCCGTTATCTCCGCATTCACACGGTTTATCTGCGCATAAAGAGCAGCCAGGTCGTTGCCCACCGTCTTATATACAATAGGCCAGATAACCCTGTCGGCCTGCACTTCGCGCTCGGCCAGACCACGTACTACCACAGAACGGTCGCGTTCAGCAAAGCTGACCAATCCGCTCCTTACGAAAAAGCCCATCAACACAAGGCCCAAAGCCACCAGCGTGGCCTCCACTCGTAAATTTTTCATACCACTTCAGTTTTTAGTGTTATACGGGAGCGAAGATAAGTATTAATATCGTACAGATGATTGCGTGTACATATTATTAATCTTATTTAAGCCCTATAAAGACGCTGTCCCTCAGCACCGGCGGTAGACCGCAACGGTATGGAGCAGTACGTAACCCTCCGACAGCAGCACATAACCGCGTAACCGTCCGCGCCGTCCCCACGAACCTTTGGCTACATAAAATTTACGGCCGGTATGCCTGCTGACCGCCGTACCTACGATGTGAAGCAGATGGCCGCCCGTGGTCAGTCCGTGGTCGAACGAGGCCTGGCGCAGGCGGGCCGTGACGCGACAGGGCGACGGCAGCTGCAACAGGCCGCTTTCCAAGCCGGCAGCGAAGCGGCTGTTTCCGCCTTCCCACACAAAGGTACGGCCGCGGGCCAACGTCGCATCCAAGGTGTCGGCCAGCGCCTGAAGCGTCACGTTGCGGAACACGTCGCAAGGCTGTCCGCCGGCCAACGGCAGGGACACATCGTGGCCGTAGGGCCAGGCCTCAAACGAGGTAAAGGCCTCGTAAGCGCCTTCGGGAGCCACCATGTTTCCGAACTCAAGGGGCGTATAGCGTGCGCCGTCCAGGTAGAAATGAAGCGGAGGGGGACCGCCGAAGAGTGAATCGGCCACCCACGAGGCGGCACGGGCCGAACGGGGCGGAACCTGGCGGCGGGAAAACGCACCGGCCGGTACGGACGAGGGATAACGCGCCTCGGGTACGAGCCCGTAGCGCCTCACCGTACGGAGCAGGCGATGTCCCGTTCCGCATAACGAAAAAGGTTTCCGGAACATCGGGGAGGCGGCCACCTCTTCCCAGGCCCGGCGTACGACGAAACCGGCCGACAACGGCAGGGAATCGCCCCGGACCAGCGCGTCGCTCTCCATCATCGAGAGCATGGCATAAACCCAGTCGGCACCCGAAGGGCCCTGGTCGCGAACGGGGGTATGGGGAAGCAACGACACGTCGAAGGGAGCCAGATGGCACACCGTGGACGGGCGACGGCAGGCACCGCACAGCGTCAGCAAAAGGACGGCGCAACACAACGGCCGGCATCCCCTCATGACAGACGGGCGGGCAGCAGCGGCCGCGTGCGTTCCATGATGTCGAACAGTTCGGCCTCGGTTTCGGCGCGGAGCATTGCTATACGCGTTTCGCGGAAGTTGGGAATGCCCTTGAACAGGGGTGAGGCCGCCAGATGGCGCCGGACGTGGAGGATGCCGCGGTACTCGTCGATACGCCCTATGCTTTGGCGTACCTGTTCCTTGAGTACGTCCAGTTTCCAGTCGTCGGACATGGGCGGATAGGTACTGCTGATGACGCTGTCCACCGCCCGCCCGCCGTGCAGGAGGTCGTATATTTCTTTGAAAATCCAGGGACGGCCGAAGGTGGCACGGCCCACCATGACAGCGTCTACGCCGTATGTCTCGAAACAACGGCGTGCCTGTTCGGCGGATGCCACATCGCCGTTACCAATGATGGGAATGCGCATACGCGGGTTGCGCTTCACCTGACCGATGAGCGTCCAGTCGGCCTCGCCGGTATACATCTGTGCCCGCGTACGGCCGTGAATGGTCAGCGCCTGTATGCCGCAGTCCTGAAGCTGTTCGGCCAAGTCGGCCACAATGCGGTGTTCGTGGTCCCAACCGAGGCGCGTCTTGACCGTTACGGGAATGCCGACGGCATCGACCACAGCCCGCGTAATGGCCAGCATGCGCGGCACGTCCTGCAACAGGCCCGCGCCGGCCCCCTTGCCGGCCACGCGCTTCACCGGACAACCGAAGTTCAGGTCGAGTATGTCGGGACGGGCCTGCTCCACCACGATGCGCGCGGCGTCGGCCATGGCGGCAGGGTCTTTTCCGTATATCTGGATGGCCACGGGACGCTCTTCGTCGCACACGGCCAGTTTGGAAAGGCTTTTGTTCACCATCCGGACCAGGGCGTCGGCAGCCACAAATTCGGAATAAACCATAGAGGCTCCCATCCGGCGGCACAGCAACCGGAAACCGATGTCAGTTACATCCTCCATG
>CATXZX010000362.1 GCA_958404085.1 uncultured Prevotellaceae bacterium
GGGAGTTCCTGCATTGATCGGCTGGGTTCTCGATACGTATTGCATTATCGGTAAGACTCCCGAGGGAACAAACCTCTATGACTATACGATGCCTATGTGTATCTTTACATTCATTGCATCGCTGTCGTTGTTCATCGCCTTCTTACTGAAGGTGGCAGACCGAAAATTCGGTTACAATCTGGAAAAAGCGAATATCAAGAAAAGCGAAAACTAAGCCAATCCGTCGTCATTCGGATTGACGCGAAGAACAACCTTTTAATATCAAAACAGTTCTCAAAAGTTCCGTTACGAAACTTTTTGAGAACTGTTTTCACTTAAAAACCAAAACATTCAATCCAACGTTCACTGAAGCGACGCCCCTTTATAAAAAGCCAGGATTTTTGTCCGGAGAATATTCTCATAAAGCGACTGCAAGCGCCCCGATATAGCTTTCACATACCGGTTTTTGGCCTCTTCGTATTCAGTTGAGAATCCTTTACCCTGCTCATATTTTTTCTGGGCAAGAACAAAGGCCTCTTTCGCCGCGGTTTCCGCTACCAGGCTGCTACGATATTTTTGTTCGGACGCTACCGTATTATAATAAGCCTGCTGTATTTCCTTATATAATGACTTCTTCGACTGTTCCAGTTGCAATGTCCTGTTTTCGACCTGCAACCGAGCATCACGGACCGCATTACGCGTCTGAAAACGGTTGAATAACGGAATCGAAAGGTTCAGACCTATACTTTTACTGAAATTATCCTGCAACTGCCGTCCAAACGAATGCGAGGCAAAGCCCGAAGTCTTATAATAACTTGTATTCAGTCCGGCCCCCAAACTCAAACTGGGATAATACCCCGAACGGGCTATTCGAACACTGCGCTCTGCACCTTTCAGATACAACTCCGCTGCCTTAATCTCCGGTTTCTCCTGTACGGCAATCCGATAGATGTCTTCCGGCGTTTCCTGCGGAGGCTGCGGTTGTACCTGCTCCGGTGTTACCACCTCAAAGCCATCGGGCGAAGAAAGTTCCATCAGTTGCGTCAAGTCCAATACAGACAAGCGGTAGGCATTTTCGGCCTGAACCTCCGACAAACGGTCCTGTGCTGTCCGCGAACGCGCTTCGGCCACATCGGCCTCGGCCGCTTTTCCAGCTTCCAGAAATCGTTCCAGACGCTCCTGCTGCATGGTGCTTATACGCGTCTGGTCCCTGGAAACCTGCCACATGTCACGACTCAACAGAACCTGCAGATAGGCCGATGTTATCTGTATACTTATATTCTCCTTGGCTCGTTTCAGTTCTTCGGCCGCAGCCTGCAAATTCAACCGGCTCAGCACTATCTGGTTGGGAATCCGAAAGCCTGTGAAAACGGGAATACTCGTACTTGCTCCGAATCCCGTACTTTGCGTATTCCGACTTACGTACGTATTGTCAGCCGACAAGGCTCGGCCGAATCCCCACGATTCCGAAGCAGAGGCACTCAGGTCCGGCAAACGGGCATTACGTGCCGATGACAGGGCCGTCTCTTGCTGCCGCTTATACAATTGTTGTTGTTTAACGGTTATATTATGTTCTATGGCATACGCTATACAGCGTTCCAGCGTCCACGCTTCCTCTGCCATCAAAAGATTCGTCCCTCCCGCAAGCAGGCAAACGACGCTCAATATACACTTTTTCATTTTTTACCAGCTGTTGAAATCAGGCCGCGAAGAATATCCTTCGCTCCTATACCGTTCTTTATCTCCACATGCACACCGTCGCTCAGCCCCAGTTTCACCAAACGACGGTCGTACGACTGAGTTTCCTTATCTTTCAGTACATATACAAACGTACTGTCGCCTGCATATTCCACAACACCCTCAGGCACACTCAGTACATGTTTGGCCTGTTCCAGCACAATCTCTGCATTGGCACTGTAACCGGCGCGCACCATCACATCATCCGCCACCTTAACGGCAGCCTTTATCTCGAACTGATTGGCTCCGCTGGTCGCATTGTTTACCTTCGGAGAGATGTATTCCAGCGAAGCGTCGAAACGACGGTCCTGCAAAGCACCGATCGTTACGACCACAGGCATTCCCTCGTGTACCTTACCTACCTCTATTTCGTCTACAAAACCTTTAAAAATCAAATCTTTCATGTTAGCTACCGTTGCAATGGTCGTTCCGTCGTTGAACGTATTGCTCATGATGACCGAATTTCCTACTTTCACAGGTACATCGAGTATCAGTCCGTTTATTGTCGAACGAATCAGTGTCGTGCTGTACGATGAATTGCGACGCGATACGCCCTCACGTACAATTTCGAGTGCGTCGACGGCAGTCTCCAGTTCTTCGCGTGCCTGTTTATAGGCGATAGTCGCTTTTTCAAACTCCTCGTCACTCACCAGTTTATCGGCGTTCAGACTCTTCATGCGGTTATAATCGGTTGTGGCCTGTTCGGCATTCATACGCGCCAACCTTACCCGACTTTCCGCTGAATTCAGGGTACTCATTTCGGGTATCACCTTCACCTTGGCTATAACCTCGCCTTCTTTAACCAATTGTCCGGCCTCTTTGTTGACCTCTGCGACGATACCCGAAATCTGGGGCTCGATGAGCACTTCGTCCCTGGGTTCTATGGAACCGGTAAGGAGCGTTGTTCGCTTTAGATCCAGATATTTCGGAACCACCGTCTCGTAGGTTATTTCCTCCGGAATAGATTTCTGATACAGGAACACGAATGTTCCGACAAATAGGGTCGCTACCGATGCCCCCATTGCAATTTTTACGAATTTATTCATCTGCTTATGTTTTTCTTATTCATTTTATTATTATTCATCACGCATAGCATCTATCGGTTTGATAGACAGCGCACGCCAGGCAGGGGCCAAACCAGCCAGCAAACCGAGCAACGCCAACAAGAAAGCCGCACCTATAGCCACGACAAAAGATACCTGGAAGGTGGCATTCCAGTCGTTCTGATTG
>CATXZX010000363.1 GCA_958404085.1 uncultured Prevotellaceae bacterium
CGGTCTTTATCCAGGTTGTTGGCGTGGACGCGTTCCGTAGACAAGGCGGCGTCCGAGTTACCTTCCCATCGTCGGCACAAGTAGATTTCGTCCATAATCCGTCCGATGCGGAAACGCCGCGAAAAGGCCAGCCCCAGCGCGTAGTCTTCACCGTAGGAAGTGTTGGGTATTCCGATCTGGCGCAGCAGGGGGGTGTAGAAGGCGCGCGGCGCACCGAGCCCGTTGATGCGAAGGGCGTTGTTGCGCCCGTTGTCTGCGGTCCATTCTTTATGGTCTATCAGGCCAGGGGGCAATGTGTTCAGTTGGAAGTCGACCATACGGTATGAGCCGACGACCATGGCGGCGTGTTGCCGGTAGAACGTGTCGACGATGCGTTGCAGCGTCTGCGGAGAATTGTACAGGTCATCGGAGTCCAGTTGTACGGCAAAGCGTCCGCAGGCTTTGTTCGTGACGGCCAGGTTCCAGCATCCGCCGATACCCAGGTCGTTGCGGTCGGGGATGATGTGGACGATGCGGTCGTCTTGTTCGGATAAAGTCCGGATGACCTCGGTCGTTCCGTCTGTCGAGCCGTTGTCTACGACCAATATATTGAATGGGAATGCGCTCTCTTGCTGCAACGCACTGCGGATGGCGTCGCCGATGGTGCGTACCCGGTTGCGTACGGGGATGATGACGGACGCTTCTACGTCAAAGTGTTCGGCATCGTATTTTATCTCGTCGAATTCGATAGGGGCCAGATAGGCGTCGATGGTTTTCAGGTGTTCGGTACAAGCCTTTTCCATCTCGATCTGTACCTCCCGGTTCTGGGGATTTACGTAATCGAATTGTTTTTCGCCGCTTTTCCGGGCATCCGTTTCTTCTTCCGTATAGAGAAGTTCGTTGAGATGGAACAGCTTGCCGTGACGGCTCAGGTACAGGCGCAGTGCGTAGAGCCCGGCGTATTGGTAGCGCGGACGCTGTGTCTCGAAGTAACGATGCAACCAGTCGGTCCGGATGAGACGCAGTGAACCGAAACTGAAGTCGTCGCGCAAACTGCCCTGCTGATAGTCGATAACCGGACGGGGCTTTTGCTCACCGCCCGTTACGGTATAATGATCTGCGTACACCATGGAGGCATCCGAGTCTTCCGCCACGTGCAACAGGCGCTCGATGGCCTGGTAACCCATACTGAACGGGGTTCGTTTGGTACAGAACAAGGTATACGGAGCGTGGCTTTTTTGAGCGATAGTCCGGAGGGTCTTGGTACTGGACAGGGATTGTGCCACTACAAGATGGCTTCCGGCCGGATACTCGATGTTCCGGTCGTTAACGAGCAGGTAAACCTTGTTGATAAGCGGATGACCGAGCAGAAAATCGGTGGTGGACCGGGATATCTGGTTGCCGTCAAAAGGTATGAAGCAGTCTATTTTCTTTATCATAGATCTCGTATTCGTTATGAAAAGGGTGAACAAATATACGATATTTTTTGAAAGTAGAAATGATATTGTGATTTTATGTCCGCAGATGGCTTCTTATCGGGGCTGTCAGCGCGTGACACAGGATGCGGTTTCAGACGGATAGCGTCCGGAGTCACGCAAAAACGGACAGCGGGCCTGATATTTCGAAAAAGTAGGCCCGTAGTAGAAAAAAACACGGTGGTACGAAACAGAACAGGGCACCGACGCAAAAAGTGTATCGTAAAAAAAATGTACCTTTGCCTGCTGTAAAAGTTTATTTGTTGAAAATGGGAAACAAACAAGAGCCTTTATTGGGAAAAAACCTGGCTGAACTGAAAAATATAGTTGCGGAATTGGGATTGCCTGCCTATTCGGCCAAACAAATCGCGCACTGGATGTATGAGAAACAGGTCCGTTCGGTAGATGAAATGACCAATCTTTCGAAAACGGCCCGTGAACGTTTGTCGGAAAACTATACAATCGGATGCAGCGAACCTGTCGATTGCCAGCGTTCGGCGGACGGAACGGTGAAATATCTGTATCGTACGGCGGAGGGCAATTATATCGAGACGGTCTACATACCCGATGGCGAGCGGGCGACGTTGTGTGTCTCCTCCCAGGTGGGATGCAAGATGGGGTGTGCTTTCTGCATGACAGGCCGGCAAGGTTTCCAGGCACAGTTGTGTGCAACGGATATACTGAACCAGTTCTATTCGTTACCCGAACGCGACAGCCTGACGAATATCGTGTTTATGGGGCAGGGAGAACCGTTCGACAATGTGGAGAATGTGTTGCGTACCATCGAACTGCTGACCGCCGGTTATGCGTATGCCTGGAGTCCGAAACGTATTACCGTATCGACAGTCGGGATCCGTAAGGGGCTGGTCCGTTTCTTAGATACGGTTTCCTGCCATTTGGCCATCAGTCTGCATCATCCGATTCCGGCCGAACGGGCCCGTATGATGCCTGCCGAGCGGGCTTTTTCTATTAAAGAGGTTGTCGAAATTCTGAAAAAATATGATTTTTGTCGCGACATGCGGGCGGGCGAACGGCGCGAGGTGTCGCATCAGCGCCGCCTGTCGTTTGAGTATACGGTATTCGACGGTGTGAACGATTCCAGGGCTCATGCGGCGGCCATTATCGATTTGCTGAAAGGACTCGATTGCCGGATTAACTTGATTCGTTTCCATCCGATACCGGACTCACCGCTTAAAGGTGTTTCGGATGAACGGATGGTGGCTTTTCGCGATTATCTGACCCGCCATGGTTTGTTTGCAACCATACGGGCGTCGCGTGGGCAGGACATATTTGCCGCTTGCGGTTTGTTGAGTACTGCCCGTCAGCAGAACGAAAAGAAACAAATGGAAGCCGCAACTCAGAAAACCGGAATTTAATTTGTAACTTAGCACCCGAATAGGTGGTTCCGGCTATGGAACTGTATCAAATGAAAGATAATATGAAACAGCAAAAAATACGCGTAGGTATTACGCATGGTGACATCAACG
>CATXZX010000364.1 GCA_958404085.1 uncultured Prevotellaceae bacterium
ATTCCTCTTCGGTCAGAAGGCCGTTCTGCTCTACCAGTTCCTCGCCTTCCAGCACACCGGGCTGAATGATGACATAACGCTCATAATAGATGATTGCATCGAGTTTCTTCGTCGGCAAGCCCAACAGATAACCGATCTTATTGGGCAACGAACGGAAATACCAGATGTGCGCAACCGGAACGACCAACTGGATGTGTCCGGAACGTTCGCGACGCACTTTCTTTTCCGTAACCTCTACACCGCAACGGTCGCAAACGATACCTTTATAACGGATACGTTTGTACTTACCGCAATGACATTCGTAATCTTTCGTCGGACCGAATATACGTTCGCAGAACAAACCGTCACGCTCGGGCTTGTAGGTTCTATAGTTGATGGTTTCGGGCTTCAACACTTCGCCATACGAATTTTCGAGAATCTCTTCGGGAGAAGCCAGACCTATCGAAATCTTCGTAAAAGCACTCTTTATCTTTGATTCTTTCTTAAATGCCATGTTCTTATGTTCAATAATATGTAAAGAGTCATTGTTTTTAATCAAGGGTTATGCTTAGGCCCAATCCTCTCAATTCATGCAACAAGACATTGAGCGACTCGGGTATTCCGGGAGTAGGCATCGGTTCACCCTTCACGATTGCCTCGTATGCTTTGGCACGACCTACGACATCGTCGGACTTGATAGTCAGGATTTCCTGCAACACATGCGATGCGCCGAAGGCCTCGAGTGCCCAAACCTCCATCTCTCCGAAACGCTGTCCACCAAACTGAGCTTTACCTCCAAGCGGCTGCTGGGTAATCAGCGAGTACGGACCGATTGAACGGGCGTGCATCTTGTCCTCTACCATGTGGCCGAGTTTCAGCATGTAGGTAACGCCGACGGTAGCCTTTTGGTCGAATTTTTCACCGGTTGCACCGTCATACAACTGTGTAGAACCATAACGCGGCAAACCGGCCTTGTCGGTCCATTCGCACAGGTCATCCGAGGAAGCACCGTCGAAAATAGGTGTAGCGAACTTGATACCCAATTTCTTACCGGCGGATCCCAAAACAGCTTCAAAAATCTGGCCGAGGTTCATACGCGAAGGCACACCCAACGGGTTCAACACGATGTCGACCGGAGTTCCGTCTTCAAGGAAAGGCATGTCTTCCTGACGTACAATCTTAGAGACGATACCCTTGTTTCCGTGACGACCGGCCATCTTGTCGCCGACGCCGATCTTACGTTTCTTGGCCACGTAGACCTTTGCCATCTGGATGATGCCCGAAGGAAGTTCGTCGCCAATCGTTATGGCAAACTTCTTGCGCTTCAACTCGGCATCCATGATGTTATATTTCTTCAGATAGTTGATAATCAGCTGTGCGATGAGTTCGTTCTTGTGCTGATCGGTCGTCCATTTGCTCAGCTGAATCGAACTGTAATCCAGTTCCATCAACAGACTTTTTGCAAATTTCGCCCCTTTGGCTATGACTTCGGTCCCCAGATTGTCCTTAACTCCGGCAGAAGTCTTGCCCTTGGTCAGGGCTAACAGTTTGTCGACAAAAATACCCTTCAGTTCATCGGCCTTTGCAGCGAATTCATCATCGATCTTCTGCAAAACGACCTTGTCGGCTGCTTTCGAAGAGCGGGTCTTGATGGCTTTTGAGAACAGTTTCTTGTCAATAACAATACCGCTCAGCGAGGGGGTAGCCTTCAACGAGGCATCTTTTACATCTCCGGCCTTGTCGCCGAAAATAGCTCGGAGTAATTTTTCCTCAGGTGAGGGATCGCTTTCGCCTTTGGGCGTGATTTTTCCGATCAGAATATCGCCCGGCTGGATGCGCGCACCGATACGTACGATACCGGTATCGTCCAGGTCTTTGGTTGCTTCCTCGCTCACATTGGGAATATCGGACGTCAATTCCTCCATACCGCGTTTGGTCTCGCGGACCTCGAGCGAAAACTCATCCACATGGACCGATGTCAGCAAATCCTCGCGAACCACACGTTCGTTCAGCACAATGGCATCCTCGTAGTTGTATCCTTTCCAAGGCATGTAAGCCACCAGGAGGTTACGGCCCAATGCCAATTCGCCATTCTCAGTAGCATAACCTTCGGTCAGGATGTCGCCTTTCTTCACGCGCTGACCTTTTACACAAATCGGACGGAGGTCTATCGTCATATTCTGGTTCGTACGGCGGAACTTCGGAATATGATATTCCTTCAGGGCGGAATCGAAACTTACGAATTCTTCCTCCTCGGTACGGTCGTATAGAATCTTTATAATAGTAGCGTCTACATATTCCACTACACCTTCGCCCTCGGCTGTTATCATCGTGCGGGAATCCTCGCAAACCTGTTTCTCGATACCTGTACCGACGATGGGGGCCTCGGGACGGATGAGAGGTACGGCCTGGCGCATCATGTTCGAACCCATCAAAGCACGGTTAGCGTCATCGTGCTCGAGGAAGGGAATCAATGAAGCGGCAATCGAAGCGATCTGCTGCGGCGAAACGTCCATATAGTCGACCTGGCTGGGCGGAACAACCGGATAATCGGCATCCTGACGACACTTGACTTTGGTACGGATAAATGTTCCGTCGTCGTTCAGCGGGGCGTTGCCCTGGCCGATAATCTTCTCTTCCTCCTCTTCGGCCGTCAGGTATACGATGTGGTCGTTGTCCAAATCGACAACCGAGTCGTTCACCTTGCGGTAGGGAGTCTCGATAAATCCCAATGTATTGATCTTTGCATATACGCAGAGCGAAGAGATAAGACCGATGTTCGGGCCTTCAGGAGACTCAATCGGGCAAAGACGACCATAGTGGGTATAGTGTACGTCGCGGACCTCAAATCCGGCGCGCTCACGCGACAGACCGCCGGGGCCGAGGGCCGACAGACGGCGTTTATGGGTGATTTCGGCCAAGGGGTTCGTCTGGTCCATAAACTG
>CATXZX010000365.1 GCA_958404085.1 uncultured Prevotellaceae bacterium
TCTTGGCGTTTAGACGGTCGGTTATGCTGTTGTCGTGAAGTTTTGCAATTGTGAAGTTGTGTGTGTCGTTGCTGTTTTTGAAGCGGTAGGCGATGCCGGCTGTCAGTTCGAAGGCTGCATATTTTTGTTCGAGGCCTTTCGTTCTTCCCTCGGGGTCCATCAGAAACAGAATGGCCGGTCGTAGAAACAATTGCAGGGCGCGGTTGTCTCCGGTGTTGAGGGCCATGTTCAGGGCTGCCTTCGTATTCCAGTTTTCACGGTCGCCCCGGTGGTCGATGAAGTTGCGGATGTAGCCGGCTCCCAATAGAATCTCCAGTTCGCCGTGGCGGGGACGTCCCGTATAGGCTGCAAACCAGTTGCTCAGGTTGATTCTTCCCAAGAGGTTGAGGAACAGGGCATCCGCTGTGGTCTTGCCGAGTGTGGTGTTGAATGCGGTTTTTCCTTCGAGGCTCAGTCCGAAGGTGGGATGAAGCATTTTAGTTAATTCCAGTCCAACATCCGGCCTCATGGAGCCGAAAAAGGCCGAACGGTATAGCGACGTGAGAACGCCGCCGCTGATTCCCAGCGACCAGTTGTCGGTGAATTTACTACCGTCTAAAGTCAGTTGGGCGGAACTTTGTAGGGAAAACACGCCAGTCAGGAGGAAAAGAAACCTTTTTATCATGTAAAATCGAGTCTGTTAGGTTTGTTTGACGGACAAAGGTACGACCTTTTTGCCGGAATCGCTTTGACAGTTGTGTTTTTTGCTCGATATTCCGGGGATTGATGATGAAATAAATGCGCTTTTATTTGCATTCTTAAGGTAAAAAGGCTATCTTTACAAAACAAATGCCTTTGATGGAGGCGTAAACCGATTTATAAAAAATAAGAATATGAGTAACGAAGCAACAAACAACCAGCTCCAGATTGAGCTTTCTCCTGAAGTGGCCGAGGGCGTATATGCCAATTTAGCCATCATAACCCATTCGAGTGCGGAAGTATTGATGGATTTTATCCGTGTATTGCCAGGTTCGCCGAAAGCGCGGGTCAAGACGCGTGTGGTGATGGCACCCGAACATGCCAAACGCCTGCTGTATGCCTTGCAGGACAACATCGTGAAATACGAAAAGAGTTTCGGCACCATTCGTATTCCCGAGGCGGCTCCGCGTACGGCTACGCCGTTTGATGTGCAGAAAGGTGACGCGTAAATAAAAATGATAGTTTGAAAAAACGGTGAGGCTGTATCGTAAAACTTAGCCTTATGATAGGTAAGGGGGCTGCATGGTGAAACGAATTGTTTCATGCAGCCCCTTACCTTCGGTACTTTATGGGTTTAGATTTATTGATGAAGGTCTAATCTTGATTTCTTCTGTATTGTAAAGATAAGAAGTATTCTTTTTTAGAAACTATATCCCAAACGGATGTATACGTTATTAGCCTTGCTCTTGCCGCCATCGAGTACATCGGTCAGACCTAATTCATAACCGGCTTTCAGTGTGAATTGCTTATAGCTGGCTTTTGCACCGGCCTGCCATCCCATACTGAAGGTCTTTACTTCTTCGGCATCGTCTTTTGAAATCATCAAGTCTGCATACGGTCCGGTAAGAATACCTATTTTTACATTCTCGTTGTTTACAAAATTCCACGCAGCATTGGCGTCGATTTGCAGGAATCCCGGATCCCATTCCTTGCAACCCTTTGTAACGTAACTCAGTCCGGCACTCCAGTCGAATACGCCTTGAATGGGAGCGGTGTAATCTACTCCGAGATTCAAGAATTTGGCTTCTGAATCAGGGCTGGTACCTTCCGTCTTGATGCTGGCAATGTTCATGCCATACCATACAGAGAATTTTCCTTGTGCGCTTGCGCCGATGGCCATGAGGCAAAGGCAAGCCATTAACATTAATTTCTTCATACTTTGTAATAATTTTTGAATTAATAAACACTGCAAATATACTAAGTAGTTCTTAATTTACCCCTCGATTGTTAAACTTTGTTATTGCTCATGTAAAACACGGCTCGTTGTTCCACAACGCAGAAAAGGGAGCATTAAGAAACGATAGTTGATATAAGTCAAGAGTTTACAAAAGAGTACTGTGAAGTGAATTTGCGTATGTGTGCTTTTTCTTATTTTTGTTCTTTGTTTAAAAGATGGAGTGGCATGTGATGGGATTTTTGAGTATACTTGTTTGGGCATTGCGATGGCCGAAGGATTTAATTATCGAGAATGGAAAATAAATTTCTGGTGACGCTGTGTTGTGGTTTGATTTTGCTGCTTCTTTCATTTCACGAATTTCGATAATTGCTCGTAAAGGTGAATCGGAATTTTTGGGGAATAAATAGCAACTCCTGCGGACAATTTTTATCGCGGAGCTTAAGGTTCTCCCTTGCATAACTGGGATGGTTTGATTAATTTTGCCATAGTCCTGAGAGAGCGATGTAAAAGAGTGTAGATGATTTCAGAGACATTGATAAGAATAGAGAATAAGGAATAAAACTGATGTATGAAAAAATTAATGAAAGGACAAATGAAAAACGGTAGAAAAAAGTTATTGGCTCTTTTTATGTCGCTCCCGTTGGCAACTATGGCTCAATTGCCTTATCTGGATGGGTCATTGCCTATCGAGACGCGGGTTAATGACTTGGTTTCGCGCATGACATTGGAGGAAAAGGTATCGCAGATGATGCATACCTCGAAGGGAATCGAACGTCTGAAAGTGCCAGATTGCAACTGGTGGAACGAGTGTCTGCATGGCGTGGCGCGAACTAAACATAAGACGACTGTATTCCCCCAACCTATCGGTTTGGGAGCAACGTTTAATCCGGCGGCGATCCAGCGTATGGCTGAGATGATTGCCGATGAGGCACGGGTTGTCCATCAGATAGCGGGGCAGTGGCGTAGTTCCGTGGCTGGACTAACCGAATATCCGGCTCACCCGGT
>CATXZX010000366.1 GCA_958404085.1 uncultured Prevotellaceae bacterium
GGGCTGATGAAGCAGCATCAGGTCGATATAATCAGTCTGCAAATTGCGCAGGCTCTCGTCGATGGATGCCTTTGCTTTCTCATAACCGTAATTGGAAATCCACACTTTGCTGACAAGGAAAAGTTCCGTACGCGGAATGCCGCTTTTCTTCATCGCGCATCCCACACCGTCTTCATTGTGGTAAGCCTGTGCCGTATCGACCATACGATAGCCCGCACTCAAAGCCTCGGATACGCAACGTTCGCACTCTTGGGGCGATACCTGGTAGACGCCGTAACCCATTTGCGGCATCTCGACACCGTTGTTCAGTTTGATGTAATTCATCATCATCTTCGTTATTTAAAGTTGTTCGACAATCTTTCTATGTGCTATCTGTATTCTTCTTCGGCATTTGGTCTGTCGGGTGAGGCTGAAGATGCCGAAAGACGTTGCATGAACGCCGCAATCAACGGAATACATTCGGCCGCGGTCGTACAATCGCGGCACAATTGTTCCACCGGACAAATGCCATTCCCGGCCCGATTGACGATATGCGGAACTTCCTGCCCGTACCGGACCGGGATGCCGCCCGCGCGGAATAGGGCAAGGGCCGGCGTACTGACGACATCGGCATAAACCTCCCGCACACCGCCCTCCACCATCAGTGCGGCCGCGCCTTTACCCACGACCTTGTCGGCTACGGATGCGCGACAAAGTAATCCCGGCTCGTTTGTCAGCAGACGGTATAAATCGGATACACCGCGGCCGTCGAATGTACGGACTTCCTCGCCGGCGACGACCAGCGAATGATGTCCCCGATGCAGCAATTCTATCAGCTCCCTCATCGCGGTGAATCTTGTTTCAGTTGTTCGACAAACCGGTCTATCCGCTGCATCTGCGCCGGTATGTCGATGCTCTGCGGACAATGGTACGTACACTGGCCGCATCCGATGCAATGGTTCGCCTGACGCAGACGGGGCACACTACGGTCGTAACCGACCAGAAAAGCGCGGCGGGCCTTCCGATACGTTTCGTCCTGCGACGAAGCAGGTACGTT
This sequence comes from uncultured Prevotellaceae bacterium, assembly GCA_958404085.1. Lineage (GTDB taxonomy): Bacteria > Bacteroidota > Bacteroidia > Bacteroidales > Bacteroidaceae > Alloprevotella. The sequence continues at coordinate 1,037 of CATXZX010000366.1, forward strand.
GCCTTCGTTGATACACTTATTGTAATGGGCAAAAATGCCCGGTATGTCCAATCCATAAGGACACGGCATGCAATACTGGCAGGCTGTGCAGGGTACGGACGGGTACTTCAGCATCGTCTGCGCCGTATCTTCGAGCAAAGCCAGCTCTTCGTCCGTACACGGGTCGAGCGGCGCGTAAGTACGGATGTTGTCCTGCAGATGCTCCATATAGGTCATACCGCTCAATACGGTCAACACACGGGGAAACGAAGCGGCAAAACGGAATGCCCACGCGGCGATGCTGTCATCCGGACGGCGCTGCTTGAAACGTGCGTTCAGGTAATCGGTCAATCCGGCGAGGCGGCCTCCGAGCAACGGTTCCATGACCACGACCGGAATAGCACGCTTGTCGAGTTCCGCATAAAGGTAGTCTGCGTTAAAGTTGATGCCCGAAGCGTGACGATAGTCCACGTAATTCATCTGAATCTGTACGAAATCCCAATGGAATTCGTCATGGCGCGAAAGCAGGTAGTCAAATGCCTTCACATCGCCGTGATAAGAGAAACCTAAGTTGCGGATGCGCCCCGCTTCACGTTCCTTCAGAAGAAAATCAAGCAGGTGGTTGTCGAAAAAGCGCTCCATCATCGTAGGCAACCCCTCGCCTATACCGATTATATGGAGCAGATAATAATCGATGTAGTCCGTCTGCAAGTCGCGGAACGAGTTGCGGTACATTTGAACGGACGCATCATACAATTCCTTGGGCGAAAGTCCCTGCCCGACCAAACGATGGTTTGACATCTTGGTTGCGATGTAATAAGAGTCGCGCGGATGCCGTTTCAGAGCTATACCCGTGGCTTTTTCCGAGAGTCCCCGGCAGTAAGGCGGGGCCGTGTCGAAATAATTGATGCCGTGGGCAAGGGCATAATCTACCAGTTCGTTGACCGCATCTTGGTCGATTTTTTCATCCTTTCCGTCGGCCGCCGGCTTCATGGGCCAGCGCATGCAACCATATCCCAGGACAGAAATTTTCTCGCCGCTCTTAGGATTGACGCGATAAGTCATCTTGTCGGCCGGAACATCGTCTTGTGCCGTCCTGCTACCCGCAATTGGATTTTTCGTGTCGCAACCGGCAAAAACAGTTGTCGTGGCAGCTGCACCTATGCCGAGACGTTTCAGAAATTCCCGGCGATCCATATTCTTTTTCTCACTCATTATTTCTTTTTCTATATGATTCGATGGCGTTCATGTCCCTCCACATAAATAGCACTGAACGGACGCGCGGGACAAAGATTCTCGCAAGCGCCGCAACCGATGCACCGCTCCGTATTTATGACCGGTATACGGGGCGAATCGTCGGCTTCGGGATCGGACGGAACCATCTGTATGGCTCCTGCCGGACAATGGCGGGCGCAATTTCCGCACTCCACGCCGTCAGTCAACGGTATACAATTTTTCTTTACCCATACGGCATGACCGATCTGAATGGCAGACTTATCGGCCTCGGTGACTCGCAGAATCGCTCCCGTCGGACAGACATCCGAACACTTCGTACACTCCGGACGACAATATCCCCGTTCGTAAGAAACCTCCGGCTGCATGAGTGTCTCCAACCGGGCGGAAGGACGCAACACGCCGTTGGGACAGGCCGAAACACAAAGCTGGCAGGCCGTGCAATGGTGCGCCATATTGCGCAGTCCCTGCGAGCCGGGAGGCACAATCGGCGTTTTGCGGTCAGGTATCTGCTTGTCTTCGATAACCGCCAGACCTCCGTCCGCCTTCTTCTCCTGGGCTTTCAAGGCAGCCGCTACGGCCGTAGTAGCCGTAAGGGTCAGAAAACTGCGACGCGCGGCGTCTACCTGGCCGCTACCGGCCTTCTGTTCCGTTTGCTGCCGGCCGGACCGG
>CATXZX010000367.1 GCA_958404085.1 uncultured Prevotellaceae bacterium
CGCTCAAGTTCCACCGCAGCGACTGGGGATGTTGTCAGGAAATACTGGCAGAATACGAAGGCGAACTGGGCAGACACCGCGAGATGTTCTTCCCCGAACTGATATTTGTGCAGCCCAAGGCCGAAGTCATGAAAAGCCGTTCGCTGTCCGGCTCGGCATACATCGACTTCCCGGTAGACCAGACGGTGATATATCCCGACTACCGCCGCAACACGGCCGAACTGGGCAAGATACAGGCCACCATCGACTCGGTGCGCAATGACAAGGATGTCACCATCACTTCCGTATGGCTGAAGGGATACGCCTCGCCGGAGAGTCCCTACAAACACAATACGGAACTGGCCATCGGACGTACCGCAGCACTCAAGAAACACATCGGGCAGCTATACGATTTTGCGGACAACATCATCCGGACCGATTACGAGCCGGAAGACTGGGCCGGACTGCGCCGCTTCGTGGAACAGTCGAACATCGACCACCGCGAAGACATCCTGGCATTGATTGACAGCGACATGGAACCGGATGCCAAAGAGGCTAAAATCAAACGCACTTACCCGGAAGAATACCGCTTTATGCTGCAGAACTTCTATCCCGCCCTGCGCCATACCGACTACCGCATAGACTACAACATCCGCAAGTTCAGCAAAGTGGAAGAGATAAAGCGCATCATGGCGGAACAGCCGCAAAAACTGAGTCTGAACGAATTCTACCTCGTGGCCGGAAAGTACGAACCCGGCACGGACGAGTTCACCGAAGTATTCGAGACAGCGGTACGGATGTTCCCGAACGATGAGATTGCCAACCTGAATGCCGCCAATGCCGCCATCCGGCGCGACGATTTTACGACAGCACGCCGCTACCTTGACAAAGCGGGCGACTCCGCCGAGGCCGTCTATGCACGGGGAGCGCTGGCCGTACGCGAGAAAGACTACGAAGCCGCACGCCGCTACCTGAACAAGGCAAAAGAAATGGGACTGGAAAAGGCCGGCAGGACGCTGGACGAACTGGCCGAACGGCTGAAATAATATCGTGATTCTGAACAAGAGAGAGATAAGAAACCAATAATAATCAATTAAAAATTATCAACATGAAAAAGAAATTTTTATTTATGTCCGTATTGGCATCCCTATTTATGGTAGGATGCTCACAAGACGAAACCGCTACGGTCGACGGAGGCAGTGAAGGTGGCGGTAAGGCCCAAACCAACTACATGGCCGTAAACCTGATGTCCTCAGATGTAACCCCAGATGTGAAGGATGTACGTGCCTTGAGCGGTTACGAGGATGGTTCTGAAGACGAAAATAAAGTTACAAAAGTTCGTTTTTATTTTTTTACCGAAAACGGCGCTGCTGCTTCAGTTAAACTTTTAAATGGCAGTTATGTAAACTACTATGACTGGACCCCCGGTAATAATGATCAAACGTACCCAGACGAGAACGAGAGCGATGATATCGCAAGTAAACTCAAGGCTACGATTGTCATCAATACCAAGGAGGGAGACAAACTTCCGCAGAAAATTGCGGCAGTGCTGAATCCTCCCACAATAGACGGAATCGACTTTTTAGATGACACGTCATTGAGCCTTAATCAATTGAAGGAAAAAGTCGCCAATTTCGCCGCTACCGGTCTCACCACAAAAGGTAATTTTGTGATGTTCAATTCCGTATATGGGAAAAATGGAGCAGAGGTATGTGCTGTTCCTATTGAGTCTAAGCATCTACAGAAGACTGAAGCCCTTGCCAAGACCAATCCTGTTACCATCCATGTCGAACGTAGCGTGGCAAAAGTCAGCGTTACCTTGGGTAATGCTGTAAGTGCTGCCGGCAGTGACAAACTGGCACTAAAAGATAAGGATGGTAATGACCTCAAAGTACCTATAGATGGAGACCAGGTTTACCTGAAACTCAGCGGCTGGGAGTTGACCGCCGAAACAGATGAAGGTCGCTTGGTCAAGGCTATTGATTCCGGATGGTCAAGTAGTTGGTGGAACGGCTCACACCGTAGTTTTTGGGCTATCAACTCTCAGTCCGCTAAAAACATATATAGAAATTACAAGGATAATATCAAAAATGCTTTTACCACTTCATTGTACACCAATGAGAATGCTGCTGATTTTAATACGTCGTCTCCTATCAAACGTACAAAGGTTATCCTCAAAGGAACTCTTTGCAAGGCAGACGGTACAACACCTTTCACCATTGTAAGACACTTGGGTATCTATTCAGCCGACACATATTCTACGACCGAAACATCAAACCTTCCCGTACTGAAGGCAAGTATTCTCAACCAATTGACGGCCGGTGGATATACTTACTATTCGGGGGACGCAACGACACGTAATGGACTTAGTGCCCAAGATCTTAAGATTGTAATCGTGGGCCAGACGCCATCCGAACCAAACGATGGAAAAGCGCGTAACTGCTATGTATATGCACAGTTGACAGACGAGGCAAAAGCAAAGACATGGTATGCTTCTTCCGACAAATCCGTAACAACAACAGTTGCAGCCGCAACCATTAATGAAAAACTTGCAAACAAGGATATTGTAGACAGGGCATTGGTTTGGAATTCCGGTATGACCTATTATTACTATGAGATTATTCATAATGGAAGCGGCACTAACGCAACCAAAGGCGTAGTCCGCAACCACATATATAAAACGACTGTGACAAAGATTGCCGGTCTGGGTACTCCTGTTTACGATCCTACACAGGTGATCTATCCCGAGAAACCCGATGAAAACGACCATTACATCGCTGCTGAAATCGATATTCTGTCTTGGCGTCTTGTCCAGAATGACTATGAATTGACGTGGTAATATGCCCCTGAACGCCCAAAGGCGTTCCTGATACTTGATTATGTGTGGGAGGCGGCTCCCGTCTCCCACACATATAAAAT
>CATXZX010000368.1 GCA_958404085.1 uncultured Prevotellaceae bacterium
CGTCACAAAACCTACCACGTACGCCCCAAACCAGTCGAACCGCTTTGCCGATGCCAGACGGATACCGCTGATGGCAAAAGCGAACGTACCTATAAAATCGAGAATTTGAACAAATGTAGGCATGATAATCAATGATTAACGTTAAATGTTTAATGATTTATAATCGGTATTCATTAAAATTATGGGCAAAGTAACGAATAATTTCCCTAAGAAAACGTATTTTTGTCTCATCAATTTATATGCAATGAAAATAACAATCGTATCGGGCGCACGCCCCAACTTCATGAAAATAGCTCCCATCACCCGGGCCATCAAAGCCGCACAGGAAGCTGGAAAGAAGATTTCATACCGTCTCATCTACACCGGGCGACAAGATGATACCAGTCTGGATGCCTCCTTGTTTTCCGACCTGGACATGAAGCGGCCGGACGGTTATCTGGGAGTCACCGGACATGACCATTCGGAAGTGGCAGCCGCCATCATGCTTGCTTTCGAGAAGGAACTGAACAATCATCCCGCGCAGGTAGTACTCGTTGTAGACGATCTTACCGCTACCATGAGCTGTTCCATCGTTGCCAAAAAGCGCGGTCTGAAAGTTGCGCACCTCATTGCCGGAACCCGTTCGTTCGATATGAATATGCCCCGCGAAGTAAACCGCACCATCGTAGATGCCATTTCCGACTATCTGTTTACCGCAGGCATGGTAGCCAACCGCAACCTGAACCAGGAAGGCATGATTCCCGAATACATCCATTATGTAGGCAATATATTGATAGATACCGTCCGCTACAACCGTCACCGTCTGTTGCAGCCTGTATGGTTCTCCACCATAGGGTTGGAAAAGCGCGGTTACCTGTTGCTGACCCTCAACCGGCACGACCTGCTGACCAAGAAACATGTGCTCAAATCGTTGATACAAACATTGATTGAGAAATCCGAAGGCATGCCCATCATTGCGCCCCTGCACCCTTATGTGCAAAAAGCCATCAAATCGCTGGACATCCCCGCGTCTAATCTGCACATCCTGCCGCCTCAAAGTTATCTGCATTTCGGTTACCTCATCAACCATGCAAAAGGCATTGTGACGGACTCCGGAAACATTGCCGAGGAAGCTACCTTCCTCGATGTCCCCTGCATCACGCTCAACTCCTACGCCGAGCATCCCGAAACCTGGCGTGTAGGTACCAATGAGTTAGTGAATGAAGATTCCGTGGCTCTTGCCAATGCTCTGGAAAGATTAATGCTCGGCGAATGGAAACATACTACCCTGCCCGACCGTTGGGATGGACGTACAGCGGAACGTATCGTACAGACGTTGATTAACGGAGAATTAAAGGAGCATTACTGAATTAGGAGTTAAGTTAGAGGAATTAAACAGATAACCAACAGAAATAACCTAACTTATAGAAAGCGAAAAGCCGTAAAGAGGGGTGTTTTCCAGTCAGGTTCTTTTCCAAAAGACTCTCAGATATACGAAATAGGAAAGCGGTTAGTGCAACAGCATGAAACCGTTTTAAACAATTGTACCAGCGCAATAAGCGGACATAAGGAAGCAATTCCCGTTCACGCCCCAAGAGGTTTTTCACAGAACGGCGTGTTTTCACCAAAAAAGAAGCCGCATCTTCCTCCACCAGATGCCAGACCGGATTTTCAATATGCAACACCGATATGCCCGCATCTTCCAGCCTCTTTCCGAAAGCGGTATCCTCATATCCCAGATGAAACGTTTCGTCAAAACGGACACGCAGAAAAAGCTCTCTCGGAATAAAAAAGTTCATACTTATAAAGTGCTGATAAGGATGCTTACGACGTTCGGCAGCCGGTTGCGCTTCCACCTGCGCTCCGTATTTATTGCGCAGAAAGGAGTCCCCCTCCTCCGGATAACAAAAGCCACCGCAAACCACCTGTCCGCCCACATTCTTGAGGTATAAAAAGAGAAAATCCTCACCTACCGGACTTGTGTCCGTATCCAGAAAAAGCAAATAAGGATAACGCGCCTGTTCACCCAAATAATTGCGGATAAATGCCGGACCATGATTCGTCTCCAGTTCCAGCACACGACATCCGTCCAACCGGTTCAACACACGATTTTCTTCCCTCACTTTCCGGCACGACGCGTCGTCCGCCAGCAAAATTTCGAAAGGAAACTCCGTCAGCAAGGCCATCTCATATAATTTCCGAACCAACGAGACGCAATTTATATTATACACCGGAATGAGTATGGACAGCATATTGTGAATTTTACGCGACAAATATAGCACAAATCAGATGAAAGTTAAAGCAGATATAAACATTCCTCTTATTTCTTTAGATTATATTTACTTCTTATTTAACTGTATTTTGTTAACTTTGCGGCCTCATACTGACTTAAATATGAAACAACAATATATAGCTCTCATCCTTTTTCTGCTGTCATTATTCGTCGCACACAGCGCATCCGCACAGATTAAAGGTGTCGTGACCGACTCCCTCACCAATGAACCATTAATGTACATCACCGTTCAATACGAGGGAAAAGGCGTGGGTGCCATCACCAATGCCGAAGGCGAATACACAGTGGAAACCCGCAAAGGCTGGAATGAATTATCATTCTCCGCCATCGGATACGTGACCAAGAAAGTCACCCTGAAGCCTACCACCAAAGTACTGAACGTGAAGCTGGCACCTGCCGACGTCATGCTCTCCGAAGTTGTGGTGAAGCCCCAGAAAGAGAAATACTCCCGTAAGAACAATCCCGCCGTGGATTTTATGAGGAAAGTTATCGAGAATAAGAAAGAACTGAAACTGGAAGCCAACGATTTCTACCAGTATCAGAAATACGAAAAGATGAAGATGTCCATGAACGACGTCACCCCCGAAAAGATGGAAAAGGGCATCTACAAGAAATTCTCAT
>CATXZX010000369.1 GCA_958404085.1 uncultured Prevotellaceae bacterium
AACTGAAGGGTGGTACTCCGGCGATTATGACTATTTTTTATTTCTGGGGACTATACGACAAACTTCCCGAAAAAACGCTTACTGTCAACAAAATCATAATTTAGATATTCTTATATCATGAAAAAGCTGCTTTCTCTTATCATTGCAGTCATAACATTTTATGGTTGCCAGGATGACATTTTGTCAGAGGAATATCAAGAAAACGTTCCCGCGACCCGTGCGTCTGTGGGTTCGTCTGATTATTATTATTTGGTGTGACGGTGTGAAAATCCCACTAACGGTCAACGAGAACAAGTCGTATGTTTTGGTTGAAACCGCAAAAATTGAAAGTGTTCGCAAATCGGCCGTAAATATCCGTGGGGGAAATACCAGAACTATTGATAACTATGCTGCGCTGGGCATAAGATCGTCAAAAGAGTTCCGCATGCAAAAAAGTCTTACGTCGTTTACGCTGGATAACGCCCAACAAAAATCGATTAATCCGCAGGATGTAGTGTATGAGGCTCCCTATTTTAAAACAAGCGATGGCGCCGATCTCGGCATAACGAATGTATTCAGCGTACAACTGACAGGAGAGCAAGACCTTGCCAAACTTCAAAAAATCGCGGAAGAGTATAATCTGGAGATATTGGGAGAAAACGAATTCGACCCGAGTATCTATTATCTTTCGTGTACAAAGGAGTCGAAAGGGAATGCGCTCGAAATGGCGAATTTTATGTATGAATCGGGCGCGTTTGAGTATGCAACACCCGAGTTTATCGTTGAGTCGATGCCCGACGCCGCTCCGAACGATACCTATTTCAGCTATCAATGGAATCTGAAAAACGTCTCTTATTCGGGGATCGATATCAATTATGTGAACGCAAGGAATGCCTTTGCTTTTCCATATATCAACGATATTATCGTTGCGGTTGTCGATAACGGTGTTTATAATAACCATGATGATTTACATTTGTATAATGTCAGTTACAACGCTCACACGGGAGGAATTCCAAGTGGGCTATACGGAGATCACGGCACAAAGGTTGCCGGTGTTATCGGAGCCACGGCTAATAATGGCAAAGGCATTGCAGGCGTTGCATCCGGAGTGAAAATCATGCCCATCAGTATTTGTTATACTGATAACGAGCTTGGCATAGCTGCCTCCACCACGACCAATTTTGCGAATGCAATTCGGTTTGCCGCAAATAATGGTGCGCGCGTAATTAATAATTCATGGTCATTTGATACATCTTCTCCAATATCCGAAATCAATAATGCTATAACATATGCTCATGGTAAAGGATGCATCGTTGTTTTTTCATCGGGCAATAAAGGCAGTGCTGTATCACAGCCGGCAGCGGGAGCACCTTCTGCAACGTTAGTAGTAGGTGCAATAGATCGGAATGGGTACAAATCGGATTTCTCCGGTTATGGTTCTTCATTGGATGTTGTCGCTCCCGGGCGTGAAATCTGGACAACAGATGTGACCGGTGGATATACTTGTGTGCTGGGCACATCTTTTGCTGCTCCCCATGTTTCCGGCATCGTGGCTTTGATATGGGCAACGGATCCCGATCTTTCGGTATGGCGGGTACGCAATATTATCGAACAAACTACCCGAAAGATCGGCGGCAACACTTATGGTGTCGATCCGCTTCGATTGAACGGATTATGGAACCAATTTGTGGGTTATGGTCTGGTAAATGCCTATGCAGCTGTATCAGCGGTTTCGGGGCCCGCTCCCACCGCTCCAAACATCGGGACTTCATTGTCGGAGGTGGAACCCGGCGATCTTTCGATGATGGGTTTGGGGTATGATAAATGGAATATAGCGTATTTGGCCCGTGGAGAAGGGCAAGCAACGTGTTCTATTGAAAATTACGATTCTTCTGTCACTTATGTATGGAGCAGCACCCTGCCTCCGTACACGGGTGAGGGCTTCACATTTACCGTTGATTTTGCGTCGGATACCGATGAACCCGTACTTCACGATATCGAATGTCGGGTGTTGAAAAATGGTCTATCCACATCTTCCGGGGTACATCTGGCATTGATTCCGCAAGGGTACTCTTACTAAATTGATATTGGAGTTCCTGACTTACAAACTGCTGATAATTTGGCTGTAAATCAGAGGTTGGATAAAAATATTTTATCCAACCTCTGATTATACTGTTATGGGGCAAACCCGTGATCGGCAATATTCTGGGCGCACGACGCATCCGGAACTTTTCGGTCAAAGCCCGATCAGGACGTGTTCGAGCCAGATCACCGCGATGCCCGCCAGATAGCCGGACAGGGCCAGCAGCGAGATGCGTTTGAGGTACCAGCCGAAATTGATCTTTTCGAGTCCCATCGCCACGACGCCGGCCGCCGAGCCGATGATCAGCAGACTGCCGCCCACGCCGGCGCAGTAGGTCAGCAGGTGCCAGAACAGCCCGTCCGCCACGAAACTCTGTGCGAAAGCCGGATCGGCGCTCGCCGCAGCCGTTGCGACGTCGGCCACCGGGTACATGCCCATGCAGGCCGCCACCAGCGGCACGTTGTCGACCACCGACGAGAGGATGCCGATGGCGCCCGCGATGGTGAACACTTCGTGGACATTCTTGTCCAGCCAGTCGGCCATGTCGGTCAGCACGCCGCCGGTCTGCAACGCGCCCACGGCCATCAGGATGCCGAGGAAAAAGAGAATCGTCGGCATGTCGATGTGCTTGAGGACTTTGGATACGCGCGGCTGGATCGACTCCTCCATGTTGCGGATGCTGCGTTTGCGGTCGTAGATGATTTCGGTCAGAATCCACATGAATCCCAGCGACACCATCATGCCCATGTAGGGCGGCAGTCCGGTGAGGCTCTTGAACACCGGCACGAACAGCAGACTTACGACGCCCACGATAAGG
>CATXZX010000370.1 GCA_958404085.1 uncultured Prevotellaceae bacterium
CTCGATTATATCAAGGAGAATATTGCCATTTTTCGATTTCGAACTGAATAACAAGAAAATGGAACAAATGTGTTCGCTCAATAAAGAAAAACGCTTTTTCAACGCTACGCAGGAAGAGGTGGAAAAGATGGTATGGAATACAGAACATTAGGACTGAGTGGATTGAGGATATCGGCCGTCGGTCTGGGCTGCATGGGTATGAGTCATGCCTACGGTGCGCCTGCCGATAAGTGTAAAATAACGGAACTATTGACCGATGCCGTAGATATGGGGTATACTTTTTTGACACGACCGAAATGTATGGTACACAGGACAGGTCGAATGGTAATGAAGAATTGTTGGGAAAAGCGTTGCAGTCGTTCCGCAACCAAATTGTGATAGCCTCAAAATTCGGCATATAGTTTGATGGTTTTGGCGTAGCCGGTACACATGTCGTGATTCCCGATTTGCAGCCTTCAGTTATCTACAGTTCGGTTGAAGGATCACTCCATCATTTGCGTACTGATCGTATAGATCTGTATTATCAGCATCATATTGATCCGAAGGTTGAACCGGAGAAGTAGCAGGAGTGATGACCGATCTGATCCGTGATGGGAAAATCCTGCACTGGGGCATTTCAGAAGCTATTGAAGAGTATCTACGTCGCGCTCATGCAGTTTGTCCCGTTATTGCTGTGCAGAACCACTATTCGATGATGGCTCGCCAATACGAAAAATGTTCCCTCTCCTTGAAGAACTAGACATGGGCCTTGTGGCCTTCTCGCCACTTGCAAACGGGCTGCTTACGAAATGTTATACTGCTGAAACACGATTTGATGTTCGAATGGATTACCGTGTCGTTATGCCTCAATTCCAGATGAAGAGTTTTGAGCAGAATGAATCGTTGTTTTCTCTTATTGACCGTTTGGCGGAAAAATACCATGCCATCCCGTCGCAAATCGCGCTGTCGTGGACGATGAACAAACGTCCATGGATTATACCTATTCTAGGAACGTGCCATCTGTGCCGGCTTAAAGAAAATGCTGGTGCTGCTGATGTTCACATGACTGATGAAAAAGTAAAGGAGATAGATATTGAACTTGAAATGATGGAGATGAGCGAAGTGTTCGGAGGATCGCCCATAAAAAATAACTATTCCATTGTAGAATTATTAAAAAATGTAAATGCAATGGCTTTATAGCAGCAGTCGCTTGAGATTCTGTATTTATGGTTATTTCTGTTTTTATTAAGCAAACGGTATAAAAGTATGGAAGAGTGTAAAGATATTATGGTAATCGATTGGGCTACCCGGATTCCGACCGATGCCGAAGAGGAGTATTTGTCACATTTGTTCTGTTTGGGAGGGGGATGTTGATATCGGTTCAACGGAATGGATTTTGAGTTGCATGCTGGCGATCTGTCGATTATCCGCAAGCGGAAAATGATTGAAAATATAGAAGTTTCAATGGATTTCTGTGCCAAGATTATCTATGTGAAGTCTGGATTTGTTGAACTATGTAACCTTAGAGCAATTATGGAATGAAAGGACAACTGGCCTTTTCCTCAACTCTGTCATGCACCTCTCGCTTGAACAGCAGATTGTCTGTCGTCGAGATCTTGAACTGCTTGAGTTGTGTATCAAGGATACTGAACATCGTTTCTACCGTGAAATGCTTATCAACGCCATGCAGACGGCTATCCTTGATTTTTTCGATTTTCATGCTCGTATCTATGATGAAAGCGACATTTCAACGCAGATGCCTCCATCATACATCGTTTCTTGAGAATGCTGGAGGATGGTACATACCGCGAACATAGGGAGGTATCTTATTATGTCGATTGTTTGTGCATTACGTCGAAATACTTGTCGGAAGTGTTAAAAAAGGTGAGCAGATATGCCGCCAACTATTGGATTAACCGTTATACAATATTTGATATTTCACGCCTGTTGAGTGATAAGTCATTGTCGTTCGTGCAGATTTCCGATATGTTCAGCTTCTCGTCACAAGCCTATCTCAGCCGTTATGTACAACAGAATCTCGGTTTCAATCCGACGGAGTACAGAACATAAATCTATTCAATCAGACGTTACTGATGATAGTTGGTAGCATTGCTGATATCTTATTATACAACGGAACAATGTTATAGCCGTGTCACGGGTACACAGGACAAGGAATTGACTTTTATTTCCGATGCAACACACATCAAAATCTACTACGTGCCGGAGTATGTGGGTACGGCAGTTAGGGGGGAATGGAGTTTTTCGACAAGGAGTTGTAACTTTTCGTTAACTTTTTCAAACACGACATATTGACTTATGTTGCGACAGATGAAGAATATGACAATCAATAGTTCAGCGTGATAGCATGTTTTCCCAATGATACTTCCGCACCAGAAACAGAACAGTTAACAATGCCCGAAAAGCTAGGAAGTGGAGAGAACTGGAGTGATTTCGATTATCCGGCTGAAAAAAGTAAGATGCTTGTGGCTTACTTCTCCGCGCAGGGACACACAAACTGTGGCCGAACGTATTGTGGAGCTTACCGGTGCAGATGTACTGCATTAAGGTTGCCGGACTGTATGCCGTCCATACAATGACAACAACTTGTTCCGGGGCTTATAACAATTTGTAATCAGGTATGTCTGATTTGCCCGATGTGGAAACGGTAGCGTAGTATTATATGATTTTTCGTTGATTCGTTTTGCTAGTGGTACCAACCTGTGTAGCCTATACATTTCTTGAGATATACGATTTGAAAGAGTGATTGGTGATGCTGTCGTTTCTTTTGGGAGGCTCTCGCTGACATTGTGCGAGGGGAAAACAGCATCCATCGTGGAAACCTCTGTAGACCGAATGACTTATCAGACTAGTAGATGCCTGTTTCTCCACCAGTACCA
>CATXZX010000371.1 GCA_958404085.1 uncultured Prevotellaceae bacterium
ATAACAATTTAACTAACTGAATCAGCTAGTGATTTCAACTACTGATTCGCATTATTAAATATTTTAAAGGAGAAAGAGTAAGCGAGATACAACGTAATTTGACGCCGCAGAAGTATAAGCAATTGTTCGGACAATTATCCAAACGGCAAATGGAAATTATTTCCGATAAGTTTTCACGTTGCATTGTAGTGGCAGCTGGTCCGGGTAGTGGAAAAACACGTGTATTGGTCCACAAACTGGCCTCTCTATTACTACTTGAAGACGTGAAACATGAACAGCTTCTGATGCTGACGTTTTCAAGAGCGGCCGCTACAGAATTTAAACAAAGATTCATGGAACTAATAGGCAACGCAGCCCATTTTGTCGAAATAAAAACATTCCATTCCTATTGTTTCGATCTTTTGGGACGGATAGGAAATCTTGAAGATTCAAAAAATGTCGTTTCAAAGGCGGCTGAGATGATATGCCAAGGAGAAGTGGAACCCAATAAAATTGGTAAGACAGTGTTAGTCATAGATGAGGCTCAGGATATGGGAGCTGAAGAATACGCACTTGTAACAGCCTTAATGACTAAAAATGAGGAAATGCGTGTTATTGCGGTGGGAGACGATGATCAAAATATCTATGAATTCCGCGGTTCAGATTCTGGTTATATGTATCAGTTGGCGCAAGAAAACGGAAGTGCATTTGTTGAAATGACTGAAAATTATCGCAGTGCGAGCCAGCCGGTGGCTTTTGCCAACGAATTCTTGAAAACCATAAACAAAAGGATAAAAAGTACACCTATCATCCCTATGAGAAAAGAAAAAGGGTGGGTGGAAGTGGTACGCTATCAATCGAAATATATGTATCAGCCGCTTGTTGAAAGTTTGCTTCAATATAGGGATAAAGGAACCTCTTGTGTGCTGACTCAGACCAATGAAGAAGCCGTTATCCTGATGGCTCTTTTGCAAAAAAATGGTATAAACAGCAAACTGATACAATCAATGGACGGCCTTCGTTTTTGGAATTTGGCCGAGATGAGGTATTTCTTAAGGTATATCAGTAAACGGATAAAAACACCGCTAATCACAGATGATTTATGGGCAGAAGCCAAGCATAGTACCTATTCTACTTATGAAAGGAGTTCAAGCCTAATGTATGTGAAACGGTGTGTAGATCTATTTGAACAAACCAACAAGAATAAATATTACAGTGACTTTAAAGAATTTGTATTTGAGTCATCAGTGGAAGACTTTTGCGATATAGCGGAAGCAGATGTCGTGGTATCAACCATTCACAAGGCCAAAGGCAGAGAGTTTGACGATGTCTATATGCTCATATCCGACAGTAATGTAAAGAATGACTATCTGATGCGTCGATATTATGTAGGAATAACACGTGCGAAAAACCGATTGTTTGTACATACGAATGGCGATTGTTTCAATCGTTTAAGTGCAGACCGATATTTTATTGATCAACGACAATATAATATGCCCGAAGAAATAGTATTACAACTCTCTCATAAAGATGTCAATTTGGGTTTCTTCAAAGAACGAAAAAAAGAAATCTTGGCATTGAGAGGAGGGGACCCTTTGGTTTATGGTAATTTCTTTTTATGTAATTCGTTGACAGGTCAGCCGGTAGCAAAGTTGTCAGTAAAAATGCAGAACACGTTATCCGAGTGGGAACAAAGAGGTTATAAGGTGAAATCTGCGTCTGTACGGTTCGTCGTGGCTTGGAAACCCAAAGATGCCCAAAAAAATGAATCGGAAACGGCTGTTATTTTAGCAGACTTGATACTTTCGTTATAAGGTTAAATCATTTGAATATGCCGATTCTTGACTAAACAGACTGAAACAGATGCGAAAAATCGGGTCTCGGAACAATGGGAAATCTTTCATTCCTTGATTAGTGTAATAATTGCCGTTTTGATTAACGACAACCGCCGGCCCGGCTTCGGACGTTTGGCGGTTGTCGTGGCTTGAGGGAAAATGATGGGTTGTTATTCTAACAGTACACGTCGTGTTTTAGGGAATGATGAACTTATTGGAAACTACGGCTTTCTTGCCGTTATATAAGGTGAATATCAGTACGTTTTGTCGGGGTACCGGGATGCGTATCGTGCTTTCGCCCTGTTTCAGTATGCGGCGTGCCACCTCGCTTCCGTCGCTTCGCGTTACGACCAGCATTCCGCCGGTTGCCTCCTGGGATGCGAAGCGCACCGTCGCATGGTTTCCGTCCGGTGTAACGCTCAGTTGCGGCCGGGAGGTTTCGGGTAGGGCAATACCGGTTACATAGTCTTCGGTACTGCGGTATAGGCTGTCTACCGCTTCGCCATACTGTTTGCATATACTTTTGGTGTACGATCTGAAGTATGCGTCTTTTTCCGTATCCAGTTGGCCGGGTTCGGGCATGTCGGTTCGCTTTTTCAAGCGAGCTGTAACACGCATTTTGTGTTTCAGGTATAACTTGTTGTTTTCAGCGTCGTAACGGAAAGGGCATACATGGACTCGGACTGTACCGTAACGGTCGTATTTTGTATAGGTAAGATACGTTACCCCACCGTCGTATTCTTTATAGGGAAATTCAATGAATTTTTTTGTACCGTAGGACTCATACAGTCTCATACATCGTTCGTAGTGCCATAGATGGGCTGACGGCCCGATTACAGCATCCACGTTCGGTGCTAAATGGATGTCTTCGGCCAATAGTATTTCGTCACTTTCGACTTGTTTGGGAGTAATCTGATTTTTATATCGTTCGTCGAATATATCGTCCGGGGTAGCAGACAATTCATATCCTTCCGGTACGGGAACAAGATAAGAATTAGAGGGAATATAAGGCATAAGCTGTCCGTTCCATCCGTTTTTATAGTGATAAAATCCAATGTATT
>CATXZX010000372.1 GCA_958404085.1 uncultured Prevotellaceae bacterium
CATGGGCCATCGCCGGGTACGGTTTTCGCGTAGTAGTCAGCAGTTTCTTCGCCGATATCCACAAGCAAAATGAGCTGAACAACTTCGTACTCCCGGTGGTCGTAAGCGAAATGTTTCTGAACGAACTGTTCGAAAGCATCAAGACCGACCCGAAAACCACGGTGACAGTCAACCTGCCCGAACAGACCATTACGAACGAGGCTACCGGACGAAGTGAGACATTCGACATCAACGGTTACAAGAAATACTGCCTGATGAATGCCCTCGACGATATCGACTATCTGTTGGAAAACAAAGATAAAATCGTAGCATACGAACATCTTACGAATAAATGCTGAGAAAAACCGAAGTATCTCCGTGGTATTTTGACTTACCGCGGAGATACTTCAGTTTATTATAGAGCCATCAACAACAAAATCTGAAATCATATGGAATTAAAAATCGCAGTTTTAGCCGGCGACGGCATCGGACCCGAAATATCGGTCCAGGGAGTCGCCGTCATGGACGCCGTATGCAAAAAATTCGGCCATAACGTAACGTACACCCATGCCCTCGTAGGCGCCGCAGCCATCGATGCAACGGGTGACCCCTTCCCCGAAGCAACATTCCAGGCCTGCAAAGAAGCCGATGCCGTACTTTTCTCGTCCGTCGGTGATCCTAAATTCGACAACAACCCTGCGGCCAAAGTCCGTCCCGAGCAGGGGTTGCTGGCCATGCGCAAGAAGTTGGGACTATTTGCCAATATCCGCCCTGTACAGACCTTCAAATGTTTGGTACACAAGTCGCCTCTGAAAGACGAACTGGTCAGCGGGGCCGACTTCATCTGCATCCGCGAACTGACCGGAGGCATGTATTTCGGCGAGAAACACGAAGGCGACGACATGGCCTACGACACCAACAAATATACCCGCCCCGAGGTGGAACGCATCCTGAAGGTTGCTTACGAATATGCCCGCCGCCGTCGCAAGCACCTGACCGTTGTAGACAAGGCCAACGTACTGGCATCGAGCCGTCTGTGGCGCAAAATAGCCCAGGAGATGGCCCCGCAATACCCCGACGTCGTCACCGACTACATGTACGTGGACAACGCATCGATGCGCATGATACAAGAACCCAAATTCTTCGACGTCATGGTGACGGAAAACACGTTCGGCGATATCCTGACCGACGAAGGCTCGTGCATCACCGGCTCTATGGGACTGCTCCCGTCCGCCTCGACGGGCGAAAGCACTCCCGTGTTCGAACCCATCCACGGTTCGTGGCCGCAGGCTAAGGGACTGAACATCGCCAATCCGTTGGCACAGATTCTGAGTGTAGCCATGCTGTTCGAATACTTCGGGCTCCAGGCCGAAGGCGACCTCGTACGCCGTGCCGTCGATGCCAGCCTGGATGCCAATGTCCGTACACCGGAGATTCAGGTGGAAGGCGGTGCCAAATACGGTACACGCGAAGTGGGCGAATGGATTGTCAATTGGATTGCGAACAATTGACGCCGGAATTTTCTCCCTTCTAATTCAAAAAAGCGGGCCGGCAGTTGAAAAAACTACGCAGGTCCGCTTTTTCTTAACCCCTCAAACAACACATACTTCCATGCTAAAAAAACTCACACTTCTCCTTTGCCTTGCCGCATCGTTCGGCACACAGCCGGTCCGATCCGGCAATCCGGAAATCAAAGCCTGCGTAGCCACCCGGCCCAAGACTTTCTGCAATCCGCTCAACCTGAGTTACCGCTTCATGCGCATCCATGGCGGAAACGGCATACGCGAGGCCGCCGACCCCGTAGTCACATTCTTTAAGGGGCGATACTACCTTTTCGCATCCAAATCCTCCGGCTATTGGCACACCACCGATTTCAACCATTGGACACACGTTTTCATCTCGGACACCTGCATGCCCATCGAAGACTATGCCCCGGCCACCTTCGTACACGGAGACTACATCTATTACGTAGGCTCATCCGGTGGAAGTGCCATGCTTTACCGTTCCAGCGAGCCCGAAAACGGAATCTGGGAGAAGGTCAAGACCATCGAATCCTTCTGGGACCCCGCCTTCCTGGCCGAGAACGGAAAACTCCACCTATACTTCGGCAGTTCTCCCAGAACCCCCATCCGCCTGCGCACGTTCAATCTTGAAACCCTCACCCCCGAAAGCGACATCACAGACGGCCCCAACAGTCTCACGGAAGAACACGGATGGGAACGACCGGGCGAAAAAAACGAACTGGACCAACGTCCCTACCTGGAAGGAGCCTGGATGACCAAACATAACGGCAAGTATTACCTGCAATATGCTGCCCCCGGCACGCAGTGGGACACCTATGCCGACGGAGTCTACCAATCCGACTCGCCGACCGGCCCGTTCCGCTACATGCAGAACAGTCCGGTGTCCCACAAGCCCAGCGGATTCATAGGCGGCGCAGGCCACGGTTGCCTCTTCACGGTCGGTCCCGCATACTGGAAAGCCGCTACCAACGCCATCAGCGTACGCCACATGTTCGAACGGCGCCTGTCTTTCTTTCCGGCCGGCTTCGATACCGACGGTTACCTGTATACCGACACATATCTGGGCGACTATCCGCTCTACCTGCCGGGCAGTCCGGAACAAGAAAAAGGCATTCGCCGCCCGTCATGGATGCTCCTCTCCCGCAACAAGCCTGTAACGGTTTCGTCGTCGCTCCCGGGTTATCCGGCCACTAACCTCACGGACGAAAAGATACGCACCGCCTGGGTGGCCAAGGGCTGCGGTGAAGACGAATGGGCCCAGATAGACCTGGGAAGCGAGTGTTCCGTCAGCGCCATTCAGGTCAACTACGACGAATACGGAGCCAACCAACAGGGCTACAACTCCAGCCTGTACGAAAGCTAC
>CATXZX010000373.1 GCA_958404085.1 uncultured Prevotellaceae bacterium
CGACTTCGACACCGAGGAATTCGACCCCGAGGGCTTCGAAATCAGTGACGGAGACCCTTACAACCATTAACCGAACAAACATGAATACGCTTATCGTTCTCGTCGGACCGACTGGCGTGGGGAAAACAAAACTCAGCCTTGCCTTGGCTGAGTTTTTGCATACCCCCATTCTCAATGCCGACTCGCGACAGCTGTTCAAAGACCTCCACGTCGGGACAGCAGCCCCCACGGCCGAAGAACAGCGGAGGATAAAGCACTACTTTGTCGGTACGCTGAAACTCACCGACTACTACAGCGCCGCGCAATACGAGGCTGATGCGCTGAAAATACTGCAAGAGGAAGTATTTCCACACACACCGGTTGCCCTGCTTGCGGGCGGTAGCATGCTCTACATAGACGCCGTATGCAAAGGCATCGACGACATACCTACCGTCGATGCCGAAACGCGCCGTTACCTGCTGGAACTCTACGAACAGAAAGGGCTCGACTACCTCTGCGAAGAACTCCGCCTGCGCGACCCCGCATATTACGACACCGTGGACCGCCGCAATGCGAAACGCGTCGTACACGCCCTCGAAATCTGCTACATGACAGGCAAGACATACACATCCTTCCGACAGAACGCCCAGCGCCAGCGCCCCGTCGGAATCGTCAAGATCGGACTGCGACGCGACCGTACGGAACTCTACGAACGCATCAACAGCCGCGTCGACCAGATGATCGGACTCGGGCTGGAGGAAGAAGCGCGCAGATGCTACCCCTACCGCCACACCAACGCCCTCAACACCGTCGGCTACAAGGAAATGTTCCAGTACTTCGACGGCGAACTCACACGGAACGAAGCCATTGAGAAAATCAAGCAGCACAGCCGCATCTACTCGCGCAAGCAGATGACCTGGTTCAAGCGCGACAGCCAGATACAATGGTTCCATCCCGAGCAGGAAGAGGACATCAAAGAATACCTGCGGCAACAACTGTCGCACCCATCCCCAACCGCCAACTAAAACACCCCTATTATGAAAGGAGCAAACAAGATGCAGCGCCTTACAAAGGCCTGTTGCCGCAAGACCTTACAGGCCCTGCGGACCGTCGGACACAAATACATGGGACTCTACCGCGGCCGGCCGTGGTACATCCGGATTCTCTCGGCCATACTGACCCTCATCGCGGCCGTCATCCTCTTTCTCGGAGCCGTAAGCGTCAACTTTCTGTGGCTCTTCGGCAAATCGCCCAGCACATACAGCATCATGCACCCCGAAAACAGCGAAGCCTCGCTCCTCTTCAGCGAAGACAGCGTCCTGCTGGGCAAATACTTCAACGAAAACCGCAGTCCCGTGGCCTACGAAGAGATTAATCCCGTATTCTTCCAGGCACTCATAGATACCGAGGACGAACGTTTCTACAGCCACAACGGCGTCGACTTCCAGGGACTCTTCTCCGCTGTCAAGGACATGTTTGCCGGCAAGGCGCGCGGAGCTTCCACCATCACGCAGCAGTTGGTCAAGAACATGTTCCGCGTACGTACGGAATACTCCACCGGACTGCTCGGTAACATTCCCGGACTGAAAATCGTCATCATGAAGAGCAAGGAATGGATTTCGGCCTTCAAAATCGAATCCATGTACACCAAAAAGGAAATACTGACCATGTACGCCAACACGGTCGACTTCGGAAGCAACGCCTTCGGTATCAAGACGGCGGCCAGGACCTACTTCGACACCACACCGGCTGAACTGAAAGCCGAAGAAGCGGCCGTACTGGTAGGCCTGCTGAAAGCCACATCGACGTACAACCCGCGCATCAATCCCAAAAACAGCCTGGCGCGCCGCAACGTCGTACTCGACAACATGCGGAAGCACAAGCACCTGAGCCGCAAGGCATACGACTCCATCGCGCAACGGCCCATCGACCTGAACTACAAAGTGGAAAGTGCATACGACGGTCAGGCCCTCTACTTCCGCCAGGCCGTGGCCTCCTACCTGCGCGAATGGTGCCGCGCAAACGGCATCGACCTCTATGCCGACGGACTGAAAATCTATACCACCCTCAACACGCGCATGCAGAAATACGCCGAAGAGGCCGTCAAGAAACAGATGCGCAACGTGCAGCGTAACTTCGACAACCACTGGGGCAAGCAGGAGCCCTGGCGCGACGAACGCCATCAGGTCATACAGAACTTCATCCCCGACCTGGCCCGCCGCACCACGGCCTACAAGGCCCTGACGAAACGTTTCCCCAACCAGCCCGACTCCGTCGACTACTACCTCAACCTGCCCCACCCCGTACGTGTGTTCGACTACGACGGTCCCAAGGAAATGGTCATGAGTACCATGGACTCCATACGCTACATGGTACGCTTCATGCACACCGGATTCGTGGCCATCGAGCCGCAGAACGGACACGTCAAGGCCTGGGTAGGCGACATCGACTTCGGTTCCTGGAAGTACGACAAGGTAACGGCCATGCGGCAACCGGGTTCCACCTTCAAACTCTTTGTCTATGCCGAAGCCATGAAGCAAGGCCTCACGCCCTGCGACCGCCGCGAGGACTCATACATCAGCCTGGACGTCGTAAACGACAAAGGCGAAACCGAACCCTGGCGTCCCCACAACGCCAACGGCTACTTTACCGACGACACCATATCGCTGAAAGCAGCCTTCGCACAGAGCATCAACAGCGTGGCCGTCAGACTCGGAATGGAGGTAGGCATCGAAAACGTGGTCAAGACCGCACACGCCATGGGCATCACCTCGAAACTGCACAACACGCCGTCGCTCAGTCTGGGCGCATCGGACGTAAACCTGCTCGAACTCGTCAG
This sequence comes from uncultured Prevotellaceae bacterium, assembly GCA_958404085.1. GTDB lineage: Bacteria > Bacteroidota > Bacteroidia > Bacteroidales > Bacteroidaceae > Alloprevotella. The sequence goes on from CATXZX010000373.1 coordinate 2,819, forward strand.
CGCATACGGCACCGTGGCCGACAACGGATACAGCCGCTCC